>JAGOXX010000008.1 GCA_018059485.1 Aeromonadaceae bacterium
TGCTGGATCGCTTGATCGCGCAAGGACATACGCTCTATGCGCTCTCCAACATGGGACATGTCAGCGCCGATTATTTGCAGCGTCAGGCCAGTTTCTGGCCCAAGTTCAAGGATGTATTGATTTCGGCCCGGGTTGGTTTGGTTAAACCAGAGCCCGCTATCTTTGAACTGATGCTCAGTCAGTTTGGTCTGGCTGCCGATGAATGCCTGTTTATTGACGACTCGTTGGACAATGTGCAGGCCGCTCAGGCTCTGGGGATCGACGCGATTCATTTCATCGATGCCAGCCAGTGCCGTGATGAATTGGCCCGTCGTGGTGTGTTGATTGATTGATAGGGGCAATAGCCCCTTTTTCGTAACCGTTTTCAGCGCGGCGTGTCGGCCGGCAGAGTCTGATCCTGGTCAAGGAAGGTCTCGTTTGCTTGCACTGTGTGTTTGATCACAAAAGCCGTCTGATGGTAATTTGCATGGGTTTATCTTCGGTGGGCCTGGCTGCTGCCAGGAATACTCCTGCTGGATCCTGGAGTTCGATGCCAAGCGAGTAGTTGCCTTGCTGCTGGGGCCTGCGGGTCCGTCATCGGGTGTGGCTGCGGTCGATATTCGGGAATTGTTTGAGACATTTTTTTTGGTGGCCATCGTTGAGTGTCCTTATCGGCGCTCACCCTGACCTTGAACCGCCTTGGTCGGCCGTTGCCGCACCTGCAGCAAAGCGAGGAGAGAATGGATACAAGTAATAACCAGACTGTACTGGTACTCAACTGCGGTAGTTCTTCCCTGAAATTCGCGATCATCAATCCGAAAAGTGGGCAACAGTACCTGTCTGGTCTGGCAGAAGCCCTGACCTTGCCGGAGGCGCAAATCAGCTGGCGCTTCGGAGAAGACGGCGACAAGCAGAAAGCGGCTCTGCCCGCTGGCGCGGATCACACCGCCGCGCTGACCTTCCTCGAAGAGGAGGTGCTGCATGGTCAACAGGATCTGCTGGACTCTCTGGTCGCGGTTGGCCATCGCGTGGTGAATGGTGGAGAATACTTCTCCGAACCGACGCTGGTCGATGACGAAGTCGAAGCGATCATCGAGAAGTGTATCCCGCTGGCGCCGCTGCATAATCCTGCACACCTGCTGGGTATTCGCGCCGCTCGTCGTCTGTTTGCCTCTTTGCCTCACGTCCTGGTGTTCGATACAGCCTTCCACCAAACCATGCCTGCGGCGGCATTTCGTTATGCCTTGCCTGATGAGCTGTATCACCAGCATGGTGTGCGCCGTTATGGCATGCATGGTACCAGCCATTATTTCGTGGCAGCCAAAGCCGCCGAGCTGCTGGGGCAACCGCTCGATCAAACCAATGTCATCACCGCTCATCTGGGCAATGGCGCCTCGGTTTGTGCCGTCAAGAATGGCAAGAGTGTCGACACCAGCATGGGGATGACGCCTCTGGAAGGTCTGATGATGGGGACCCGCTGTGGTAACGTCGATCCCTCCATCGTTTTCTTCCTGGTAGATGAGCTGGGTTATACCCTGGATCAGGTCAAGGATGTGCTGAACAAGAAATCTGGTCTGCTCGGGATCTCCGGCACCACCAGCGATTTTCGTGGTATCACCCAGGGCGTTGAAGAAGGCAACGAGAATGCCAAGCTGGCATTCGAGATGTTCTGCTATCGCCTGGCCAAGTTCATTGCTTCTTACTATGTGTCGCTCGGTCGCGTCGATGCGTTGGTCTTCACCGGTGGTATCGGTGAAAACTCCATGATGATGCGTAGCCGCGTTCTGGAACTGTTGGCTCCGTTTGGTTTCATTGAGGATGCCAAAGGCAACGAAGCCGCCCGTTTTGGCAATGGTGGTTTGATCACTCAGGCTGATTCAGCCAAGGCTTTCGTCATTCCGACCAATGAAGAGTTGGTGATTGCCCAGGGTGCCGTGCGCTTCGCGTAATATTTGCTTGCATGAAAAAACCTGCCAACGGCAGGTTTTTTTTTGCTTCGGCATTCTGGCGCGGGTAGAGGGCGAGAACCTCCGAGTGGCAGTTGAAGATGCGGGAAATAGTGCAGGATGCGTGTCAATCCGTAAATGTCTGTGGTGCCGCAGATGCAGGGTGGCAGTAAATGACGTACTATGTGTTCCTTGTCGTTTCTGGTTAAGGGTTCCGCTTTACACGGCGGTGAGTCGCTCTTGTTATGATGACCTATTTTCTGGCGTTTTTTGTCCTCTGTTTTGCCTTGACCGGTGTGGCGCGACGTTATGCGTTGTGGCGTCATGCATTGGCGGTGCCCGAGTTTAGGCATCACCATCTGGATCCGGTGCCCCGAGGGGGCGGTATTGCTCTGGTGATCACCATGATTGCCTTGAATCTGGTGATGTATCGCTATCATCTGATCGATATCGCCGCCGCTCGTAGTCTGAGTTTCTCGGGCATTTTTTTGTTGTTGGCTTGTATTGCCAATGATCTCAAGCCGCAGAATGTGCGAGTTCAGCTGCTGTTGCAGTTGGTTGCCGTCACTCTGGCGTTGACCTGGTTCAACCGGGATCTAATTGTCATCGTCTTTGACAGCTACCTTTACCTCTCCTGGGGGTGGTTGCCGCTGCTCGCCTTGCTGTTGCTTGGCTTCATCAACCTGAACAATGTCATGAATGAGGTTGATGGTCTGGTGGCTTGCCAGGCATTCACCATGGTTTTTGCCTCTGCCTGTTTATTGGCCATCTCAGCCGAGCTGCAATGGACTGTGCCGCTGATCCTGCTGTGTGCGCCCATTCTCGGCTTTCTGGCCTGGAACTGGCCACCGGCACGCATCATGATGGGTGATGCAGGCAGCAGCTTCCTCGGTCTGTTTATCAGTCTATTGGGATTGCATCTGGCGGGTGATACCTCCATCAATCTGTGGGTCTGGTTTATCCTGATGTCGGTATTTATCTGTGATGTGTTGACGACCTTTGTGTCGCGTCTGTGTCATGGACTGAGTTGGCGGCCAAGCAGCCATAAGCAGCATGTCTACCAGATCCTGGCGCGGCGTTGGGATAGCCACTTCTATGTGACTTTACTGCTCTGCGTACTGAATTGGCTCTGGCTGTTTCCGTTAGCCTATGTGGCGATGGAGTATGAAAGTATCGGGCTGTTTATCTGGCTGGGTGCCATGGCTCCGCTGATTGCCGGTTGCGTGTGGCTCAGAGCTGGTGCTGAAGACGAGGCGATGCCTCTGTAATCTGCCGCTCCGTTATAAATCCTAGTTACAAATAAAAAGGGGCTACCGACAGGTAGCCCCTTTTTCATCATGGTGGCTTAGGAACGCGTGACGGTTTTTACGCCATCCGGGCTGCCGATCAGCGCCACATCGGCCCCGCGTGCGGCAAACAGACCGACGGTGACTACACCGACGATATTGTTGATCTGCTCTTCGAGTTGTTTGGCGTTGGTGATTTGCAAACCATGCACATCCAGGATTTGGTTGCCATTATCCGTGATGACACCACTGCGATAGATGGGCTCACCACCGAGCTTACGCAGCTCGCGGGCGACGAATTCTCGGGCCATCGGGATCACTTCAACCGGTAACGGGAATCGCCCCATGACATCGACAACCTTGCCGCTGTCGACGATACAGATGAAACGCTTGGCGACCGCAGCCACGATTTTCTCGCGGGTCAGGGCAGCACCACCGCCTTTAATCATCTCCATCTGGCCGTTGATTTCATCGGCACCATCGACGTAGACATCAAAGGAGTCAACTTCGTTGAGATCCATGACCGGGATACCCAACGCCTTGAGGCGGATGGTTGAGGCCTCAGAGCTGGATACGGCAGCCTTGATCTGATCCTTGATGCTGGCCAGCGCATCGATGAAGCAGTTGACGGTTGAACCAGTGCCGACACCTATGATGGTATCTGGCTGAACATACTTCAATGCGGCCCAACCGACGGCCTTTTTCATTTCATCTTGAGTCACTTTTCTCTCCTGCTGTTCTCGCTGGCGCCGATTATAGCGGAGATAGTCCGGTTGCGGCAGCCTTGGATCCTACAATGACCAGTGCCAGCGTCGTGTCGGTGTCAGGATTTCGGGCAGTGGAACATCCCAGCTCTCGATGGGCACATGGGAAACTTGTTGGCAGTCATGGGCTATCCCGATGGGGTAGGGGCCCAGGCGTTGATGATGCCAGCCGCTGAGTGTGCGGTCATAGAAGCCTCCACCCATACCCAGGCGGTTCCCTTGAGCATCAAAGGCAACGAGTGGGGTGAAGATGATATCGATGGCCGATTTGAGGACAATTCCCTGGCAGTTAAGTGCCGGTTCGGCAATACCAAACTGGTTAAGGCGCATCGGAGTATCGGGTTGATAATCGATGAATAGCAGGTGCCCTTTACTGAATGGATGCAATACAGGTAAGCAGACGGCAATTTGTCGTTGCCAGCACCAGTGGATCACGGGCTGGGGATCCAATTCGCCATCGCTGGCCACATAGAGTGCCACTCGTTTGGCATGGCAGATCAGCGGGTGCTGTTCAAATTGGGCGACAAGAGAGATGGCCGATTGCTGTTGCTGTTCGGCGGTCAGATTACGCCTGGTTTCGCGCATCTGCTGGCGGATGAGTTGACGTTGTGACATGAAGAAGAACCCCGGGGTGCCGTTGCAGGTCGAAGTCCTTGAACCCGGAGGTCCAAGGTGGAAGTCTGTATTCAACCGTAGGCTTCTCGGTACGAGCCGAGCATGCTCAATAGTCAAAAAGCGACTTCCGTAGGGAAAATTATCGGCTCAGGGACTGAAACCCACTGACGAACACCCCAGGGAGATTTACCTTTATTCTAGTTACCTTTGCAGCAGTCTGCCTTGTTCTTTTAGCGCATCTTCAATCGTTGCCTGCAGCATTCGGATGCGTTGATCCATGGTCTCTGAATATTGGCGGTTCTTGTTTTTCTCAAGTGCCAATTCATGACAAAAATTCAGAGCAGCCATCACGGCCAGTTGTTCATTGTTGCTGGTGCGTGAGCGTTGACGCATCTGACCCAATGTCTCATTGAGCTCGGTTGCTGCCGCGCGCAAATTCGCACCCTGCCCGGTTTGACAAGAGAGTTTATAGACACGCCCCATGATGTTGATTTCAACAGCTTCACTCTCGGTGGTCATGCTTTCCTCAATATCTGTCTTGCTGGTATGGACGGCCTGTCTCGATAAGGGGCGACTATATAGCGCAGATCTGCAAGTTTCAAGGCTTGGCTGGCTGTCTCGTGGTGGCAGTGATAGGATCGTCGCCTTTGCGCACATCACTTGGTGTTTTCTTATACAAAAAGGAGCAGAGCAATGACTCAGGATGTTTTACAGCAATACAGTGTGGCCGCCGAGTTGCTCGATGCTCAGGATGTGATGGCGACGCCTGCCGAGCTGCATGGTGTGCTGTGTGGCATGTTATGTGGTGGCGCTCCTCTGCGTCGTGATGCCTGGCTGCAGGAGTTCAATGAACTGGTCAATGATGGTGTCTCCTTGCCGGTAGCGGTCAATGAGTGGTTGGAGTCGTTGTTTAATGCAACGCGGGAAGGACTAACTCTGCAGGCCGGATTTCAGTTGTTACTGCCGGAAGATGATGAGACGCTGGAAGATCGTTTGTTGGCGATGAGTGATTGGGCCCAGGCTTTTCTGGCCGGGTTTGCGGTTATCCAGCGTGATCTGAATCAAGCGTCTGATGAACTGCAAGAGATGCTGAACGATATCAGTGAAATTACCCAGATGGAACAGGATCTGGATGAGGATGTGGAGACTGAAGCCTCCTATATCGTGATCTACGAACATCTGAAGTTAGGTGCCATGATGGCGTTCGAAGAGTTTGGACAACGTCCGGCCGAACTGGTTTCCAAGACCCTGCATTAAGCATTAACGGGCCTGCTCGTTGTCATTAATGGGCTGGCCTACCACTTTATCGACCCTTGATTCGAGTCTGCGTTTGTTGCTTGCTGCATGGCACCGAACAGGCTCTAATGACATTTTCCCTTGATGGCTTTCGCGATGCAGGAATTTGATTTTGCTATCGTTGGTGGCGGCATGGTCGGTTCGACCTTGGCATTGGCCTTGTCCCGGCTGGTTGGCCCGTCCACTCTGAAGCCCAGGATCCTGCTTCTGGAATCCAGGCGCCCCGAGTCGATTCAGCATCCAGGATTTGATGCCCGAGCCATTGCCTTATCCTATGGCAGTCAGCTGGCGTTGCAGGAGTTGGATCTCTGGCCACTCTTCTCGCCAGGCTCTGCTGCCATCGACTCTATCCATGTCAGTGATCGGGGCCACATTGGCCGCGTTGAGCTGCATGCCAGCGAATACCAGCTGCCCCAGTTGGGGCATGTCGTCGAACTATTCGGAGTCGGGCAGCGCCTGTTGCAGCGAATCGAAGAGACGCCCGCAATCTGTTACCAGGCTCCGGCCCAAGTTGCCTCGTTGACTCAACATCCGGAACGGATTGTTCTGCAGTTGGCTAGTGGCGAGCAGGCGACCTGTCGGTTGTTGCTGCTGGCGGATGGCGGTAGCTCGGCCTGGCACGAATCGCTGGGGTTGGTTTGGCGACAAGAGTCATATGGCCAGAGTGCCATCATTGCCAATCTGCGTACCCAGGGGGCTCAGTCTGGGCGGGCCTGGGAGCGCTTTACCGAGGCCGGGCCGCTAGCCTTGCTGCCATTAGGTGACAATCGATTGTCTCTGGTCTGGTCAATGACCGATACCGATGCATCGAGCGCCATGCGCTGGTCTGATGAGCAATTTCTCGCCCGGTTGCAGCAGACCTTCTGTTATCGGGCCGGGCGCTTCGTGCAGGTGGGCGAGCGGGCGAGCTATCCATTGCAACTGCGACAGACCCAGCAGACTCGACACCATAGGCTCTTGCTGCTGGGTAATGCAGCCCAACAACTGCACCCGGTGGCAGGCCAGGGGTTTAATCTCGGGCTGCGGGATGTAATGACGCTCTATCATCTGTTGCAACCGCTCTGGCAAGAGGCAGTGGATCCGGGCCGGGCTGACCTGTTGCAAACATACAGCGAACAGCGTCAGGCCGATGTGGCGCGTACCGTCTGGATGACGAGCTCATTGGTTCGACTGTTTTCCTCATCGGCCTGGCCCCTGGTCGGTGGTCGGAATATCGGTCTGGCCTGGATGAATCGTTGCGGCCAGCTAAAACGGTTGCTGGCACGCCAGGCTTTGGGGTTAGCCGAATGAAGAGAGTCGATATCGCCATCTTGGGTGGTGGCATGGTGGGATTGACAGTCGCCGTTGGCCTCAAGACGAGCGGCCTCAATGTAATACTGTTTGAACAGCAGGAGCCGGAGCCCTTGGTGGAGACTCCGGCGTTGCGGGTCAGCGCCTTGAATCTGGCAGCCGAGCAGCTGCTTCGTCGTTTGGATGTGTGGCAACACCTGGTTCGTAAACAGCCCTATGGGCGTATGGATGTGTGGGAAAAAGATGGCCCAGCCCATCTGCAGCTCAATGCGATCAGTTTGATGCAACCTCACCTCGGTCATATGGTGGAGAATCGAGCCCTGGTGGCTGCTTTGTGGCAGCAGCTGGCCGACAGCCCTGTTGTGGTTCGTTCTCCCTCCCATATCACCTCGGTTGCGACTTCATCAGCCGGCGCCTTGATCCTGTCGGAGCTGGATGAACCTGTTTTTGCCAGCCTGGTCATTGCCGCGGATGGCGCCAATTCCCCCTTGCGTCAACAGCTCAAGGTTCCGATGGCTGAATGGGACTACGGTCATTCGGCACTGGTTGCCACCATCCAGACCGAGGAGCCCCACGGTGACTGTGCCCGACAGCTCTTTACCCCTCAGGGGCCTCTGGCCCTGCTTCCGCTCTGGCAGCCCAACTTAATCTCTATCGTTTGGTCACAACCACCTGAGCGAGCGTATCAACGACAAGCACTCTCGGTTGATGCGTTTAACAAGGCACTAACGATTGCCTCGGATGGCGTGCTAGGGCGCTGTTCTCTGGTCAGCGAGCGTGTCGTGCTGCCGCTGCGCGCGCGCTATGCACGGGAGCTGGTCAAGGATCGATGCGTCTTGATTGGTGATGCGGCCCATACGATACACCCGCTGGCGGGGCAGGGTGTCAATCTGGGGCTGATGGATGCGGCGGCGCTCATCGAGGTGATCCGTCGTCACATGGTTCCGGGGGCGGAGCTCCAGGATCTGGCATTTCTGGCTCCCTATGCTCGCTGGCGTAAAACCGAGGCGGTGCAACTGCTGGCCGCCATGGAAGGGTTCAAGCAACTGTTCACGCCGGGCGATGGCATCAGCCGCTGGCTGCGTGGTGTGGGTATCTCTGTGGTCGATCAGATGTCACCGCTCAAACAACAACTGATGCGTCGCGCCATGGGGCTGACCGGGGAGCTGCCTGCTCTGGCCCGGCCAGAATGAGGGTGCCTAAATACCTGCTCCTAATTATGCTACAGCGACACGGTAGCACACGCTGACACGCCGTAAACCCATCCATGGGGGCTCCGCCGCGCCATCCATGGCGCAGAGGGTCAGCTTAGCGCTACCCTGCCTCTGTGACAGGTGATCTGCTATTCAGAAGCTATTTAGAGTGCGGAGTTGAGGCTCGGCGCCTGATACAGGGGGGCCAGCTGGCTGATCAGGTTGCATTCGCCGATGGGGGATGCCAGCAGACAGCCCTGCATCAGGTCACAGCCAAGCTCCTGCAACAGCAATGATTGCAGGCTGTTATCAACCCCTTCACCTATGATGCGTTTGCCCAGCGAGTGAGCCATCTGGATGATAGAGCCGACCAACTGTTTATCGATGTCACTGTCGAGCATCCGCAGTGTGAAGCTGCGATCGAGCTTGATGTTGTCAAATGGCAGGCGGCTCAGATAGGTCAGCGCCGAATATCCGGTCCCAAAATCGTCCAGGGTCAGACGGTATCCTGCTCGGTGCAGCGTCTCCATGGCCTTTTGCGCGCGTTGATAGTCAAAGCGCAAGGCCTGTTCATTGAGCTCCAGTGATATGCGGGATGGAATGATGTGGTAGGTCAGCGTCAGCCGCTCCAGCGTGCTGTGCAGCTCAGGATCGAGCAGCTGTTGACCGGTCAGGTTGATCGCCATCTGCAGCCCCGTCATGCCGGCGACATCCAGTTGATGTAACTGGTGCAGAGCCTGTTCAATGACCCAGCGGCCGAATTGCAGTACCAGACGGCTATTTTCCAGGATCGGAATAAACTCCAGTGGCGAAATGTTTCCTTCCAGGGGCAGTTGCCAGCGACTGAGTGCCTCCAGTCCGGTAATCCGTTGTTGGCGGCACTCCTTGATCGGCTGATACTGCAGATAGAGTTCGCCGTTGCGCAATGCCAGGGCAAAACGCTCTTCAATGAAGTGATTGCGTACCGATTTCTCATGCAGACGGGGCGTATAGATCTGGTAGCTATTGGTGCTTTGCTGCTTGACCTCATTCAATGCCATTTCAGCCTGGCGGAGTAATTCGGTTGCTGGTGTGTCACTGGAATCAATTAGCACTATGCCAGCGGAAAACCGCAGCGAGAAGTTGCGGTTAGCCAGCAACAGTGAGGACTCGAGCCGGGATTGTAGTTTATTGACGATGAGGTGGATCTGTTCGACCTCTTGCAGATTGGTTACCAGCAGTGCAAACAGATCGTCGCTGAGGTGGCAGAGCAGATCGGCTTCGCGTACGGATAAACGCAGCTCCTGGGCTACTTTTTGCAGTAGCCGCTCTCCCTCCTGATGGCCAACCGAGTGGCTGAGTTGGCGAAACCCATTGATCTCCAACAGGAGTAGCGCCTGCTTATCGGGATAACGTTGCAGGGCTGCCAGGTTGCGGCCCACCTCGAACATGAAACAGTCCCGATTGGGTAGCCCGGTCAAGGGGTCATACAGGCTATGTTGTTGCAGCTGGATGGCTTGTTGCTCCAGCAACTTCTTGTGATCGGTCAACTGTTGATTGAGTACGGTAACGCCGTCTGTCAGCACCGATAACTCATCTCTGCATCGGGGTGCCAGCTTCGCCGGCACACTCTCTTGCTGCGGTTGAAGAATTTGCGGTAGCAAGGCGTTTACCTGGCGGAGTCGTTTGAATTGCCAATAACTCCAGAGACCGAGTAATCCGAGTAACAATATCACTGCGGTTAAACGCCCGAACCAGGCGAACGATGCAGTTTCAGTTGTGGCGTCATGCGTGGTCTGTGCTATCAGCAGCAGGTATTGAGGCCCCCCCTTGGGCGAATTTGCCAAATGGCTGAGCCAAACCTGGCTATCGGGCAACTCGCTGACAAGCTGTTGGCTCCACTCGCCCAGTGTGAGTCCAGGTGTGGGGGGGGCTGCCATTAGACGGCGAGCCATGGTTGGCGGCAAGCTCTCTTGTGTACTGGAAAGCAGTGACCAGTGCTCATCCAGCGGTTCGTTCTGCCACTGTTCACCATTGGCAAGATGGGGCGGGATGCTGCCCAGAAACAATCCCCGGATACCGGCTTCTTGCTGCAAGCGGATCAGCAGCTGAGACAGTGGGCTGATGGCAATAGTGCGGCCCGCCTGGCCATCGCGTGGCCAACTGAAGGCTTGGACAAGCCAGCACTGGTCGAGACATTCAATCTGTGTGATTGGGGCGTCAGCCGTGAGTGGCCGACGGAGCAGTTCGGCCACTATGACATTATCCAGCGGATAGTCGTTGGGCAGATTATGTCGCTGACTGTTTTCAGGGAACCAGTGCAGGAAAACAAAATCGCCCTGTTTGTTCTCCTGATTGTTACGCAGTAGTTGTTGGGCAGTTTGCAGGCGTTCGTTGATCAGATTTTGTTGCAGGTGGTCAAGCCAGCGTTCGGCATTGGCCTTTTGTTGCGAAGAGACTGCTGTCGCGTTCGGATGGGCGACAACGAGGAGTCCGGCCATGGTCACGGCGATGATAAGGATGGCCAATAGCCCCTGATATCGCAGGGAGATAAACCAGGGTACTTTTTGCATAGCCACTATCTCTAGGTTGTCAAAACGGAATAATTTTTATGAAAAGCGCCGGGTGTGCCCAAGGCGTGTGAACAAACGTCAATTCCCAGCGTCAGTGGCCTAAACATAGAGCAAGTGAGGGGTGCGACACCACCCTTTAGCCGATAAATTGCGTCCTTGCGCGATATCCAATGCCCTGAATGTGCGGCCACTATCAGATTTGCCGTCTGACTCAAGAAACCAAGAGTTGCCGCAGCGTTTTTCGTGGTTTGGCTGACTACACTGCAGTGAACAGCAGATCGTTGCGTGACTCATCTTTCGGCTTTGGTCTGTCGTGGCGCCATGATGTGGACTCGCCGACCGGCAGAGTGTCAGGTGTCAGATCGCGTATTTGGAGGTTTTGTATGAATCATATCCCAAGTGAACTGCACTATACCTCCACTCACGAGTGGGTGCGTTTGGAGCAAAACAACGAGGCTGTCGTCGGCATCACTCATCATGCTCAGATGATGCTGGGTGACATGGTGTTTGCCGAGCTGCCGGAACTCGGACTCGTGCTGCTGGAGGGCGATGATGTCGCCGTGGTTGAATCGGTCAAGGCTGCTTCAGATGTGTTTACTCCGGTCAGTGGCACCCTGATCGCCGTCAATGATGAATTGGAAGGGGCTCCGGAGTTGATCAATCAGGATCCTTACGGCGCAGGGTGGCTATTCAGGGTGCAGCTGGACGATCCGGAAGAGCTGGATGGTCTGATGGATGCGGAATCGTATGCACAGTTGCTAGAGAGTGAACGTGAATTGTGATGGCGCAGAGGGTCATGTCATTGCCCTCATTGAACACATTTTTATCCATGAAATGTGAATAGAATCGCGATGTAAAATGTTTATCCATCGGAGTAGTGTGATAAGTTAGCCGTATTCACTAAGAGTTCACCTCTTATTGAACAGGCGATCTTGTATCGCGATTCCGTAGCACTTGTTTGGCCCGGGCATGCCCGGGCTATTTTTTTCGCTTAACCTTGATAGCTTCCCACATGGGGCCGACGACTGGGCCCAATCAACTGAATATCTACTGGATTGAACGCCTTGATTGCTTCAAAGCAAAAATCGCCGAGAGCCTGATGCAGTGATGCGGGCGAGTGATTGGTGATCAGGATGACACTCTTGGAGAGATTCCGGCGGCGGCGCAGTAAATGGCCGAGGAAGCTGGATTGGCTCTCCAACAGTTTGGCTCGATTTGAACCAATTTCGTCGATGATCAACAGATCGACCTCTTCCAAGGCTCGGCGGTAACGGTTGCGCGCCTCTTGATCCTCGATGACGCCAAAGAACAGCCGATCAACGACCGAGGCCCACTGTTGAAAGATCACTGATTTTTGATGCTGGGCAATCAGCTCATGAGCGATGGCGCCAGCCAGCGTCGATTTACCCGTGCCATAGCCGCCATAGATCAGCACGCAACTACCACCATGCTGCTCCCAGTGTTCAAATCCACTGATGAAGGAGCGGGCAGTCTGGATTGCGTATTCCAGCGTTGGGTCATCATGATCCATTCGCTCGAACAACCACTCTGGATTGAGATCGGCCTGGGCGATCAGACGCTCAATGCGGTGTTGTTGTGCCTCATGCTGTAGTTGCCGGACTTCGCGGTTGGCGGCGACTTCGTACTGTTGGCGCAGGGTCTGGTAGTCCATGGTCTCAGCGGGGCCTGATTGACGACGCAAACGCTGGATCCGTTGTAGGAGCGAACTCACCTGCTGGTGTAACTGGGGGTCATGCTCCCGGTGCTTGGAGCCTTGGGCCGCTGAATTGTTGTCCTGGCTCAGTGGGTTCAGTTCACTCTTTTTCATGTACGTCTCCTTGCTGTTGCGCGCTCAGGCGGCGCGCTTGAGCAATCATCTCGAGGGCGCGTGGGCTTGGGCCTTGCTCTGGAACTTCGGTCACTTGCTGGTACCCGGTGCCGACCATCGGCATGGCTGGGGTTCTCGTATAGCGTCGAGCCTTGAGAGCCTTGATGAATTTCAACATCCACTGATGCTCATTGGCAAACACCTCGGGACGACCTAGCCAGTAGGCGATAAATTCGCCCAACTCCTCTTCGGCGTAGTGACTCTCCAGCAGACCACACAAGCGGGCCAAATCGTGGAAGGAGTCGTCCGGTCGCCACTGTACATGCATGGCGTGAGCCTGTTGTGGCAATGGTGCCGTCATGACCGATGGGTTGAGAGCCGGAAGCCGGAGTTCGGCTCCGTGGTAGTGCTCTGGCTGCGGCCTATGCACTACCTCTAACAGACCGATATTCAGTAACTCATCCAACAAGCGTGTCAATTGACTGGCATTGACCTGATAGGCAAAGCCTCCGGGTTGTTGCGGATCTTCGACTGCCAGCGCCCGTCCCAGCTCCGGATAGCTGAGAATGACGGGGGCCCCCGATCCAGCTTGGCGTCGCAGGTGTAAGTAATAGAGAGTGCGAGCCGGATGACTGAGTCTTGGGTTGCTTAGTTGAATGTACTCGGTTGGCGTCATGACTGTCGGTGATAAAATTGATGGGTCATTATCGGTGAATCTGACTTCAGCGCCAATCCTTTACCTGTTTTTGATAGAACCCCGTGATCGGCAATGGCGTTTCGCTTTCAGATGAAGATTTCATAATTGATACGTTGATGAGATTTACATCACTAATTCTCGGATGTCTGGGGTGAAAACGAGCAATTCTGTCCCGGTCCGACTTTAGTTCTGCAGCTGTTTTGTCTACCCTGAGAAGGAGAATAGAGCAACCGTCATAGGTCAAGCATGCCGTACCCTGATGGGCAACGTAAGATTTTAGTCATTGATGATGAACCCGTTTTTCGGGAAACCATGGTCGCCTTTTTGCGGCAACGAAATGATCTGGTATATGTCGCAGAAAATGGTGTGGATGGTTTAGCGGCCGTTGCGGTTTATCATCCTGATTTGGTGCTGTGTGATCTGAAGATGCCGCATATGGACGGCCACCAGGTCATTCAGTGTATCGCCGCCCGTTTTCCTCATATTCCGGTCATGGTGATTTCCGGTCAGGCCAATATGGAGGATGTGACTCAAGCCTTGCGTTCGGGTGCCAAGGATTATCTGATTAAGCCAATTCGCAATTGGTCGGCCCTGGCTGAAGCTATCGATGAGTGTCTGGACTCTGCGGTTGAGGATAGGGCGTATAACGAGTTGGCCTCTCATCTGTCCCGCCTGCACAATGATGACCTGGCGGCGACCGGACTACTGCATGCCATGGCTCCACCCTCACAACAGACACTACACAACTGGCAGATGAGCTATCACAGCAGCAGTCCTCTGCTGTTGCCCGAGTTTTTGGAGCTTGATGGCCGTTTGATGCTGGTGGTGATGGAGCTGTCCTTCATGGGAGCCGATGCCGCCTTCATTGGAGCCATGATCAAGTTTTTGCTGCATGCGCCCTATCGGCAATATCTGCAAGGTGAGAGCCGCATGCTGGATTCACCTGGCAGCGTGCTTGAGTATCTGAATTGGAACCTCTACGAGTCCGGATTGCATGGCAACGTCAATATGGCGGTCATTTTACTTTCTGAAAAAGATGAACAGATCCGCTTTGCCAATGCCGGACTGACATCCCCCTCCTGGCTGCAGCGCGCCAGTGGTATGCCGCTGGGCATGATGCGACAGGCTGAATATCCTACCTACCAGCGCGTCATGAGCAAGCCATGTACTCTGCAGTTTCGCGTCGATAGCGGAGACGAGCTCTCCATCGCACTACAACAAGCAGGCTAATAACCCGCTTGAAATACCCTCGCTCCGCCCCTCTGAATGAGCTTCATTCGGGAGTGGATCCGTGCCTGCCGATGCACTTTTAATCACTATTTTCCGATCGGCAGATTGGGAAATTGGCTATGAGCCAGTTGAGCCATGATGTGGCGCCAATCCTGTTCGGCCTGAGCGCCAGCCGCGGTAAACACAGATGCCATCAGCTGGCGTTGACTCTCCGAGAGTCGATTTTCCAGCTCGCTACCCGATAAGCTGAGCATCAATCGCTTGATGCGTCTGTCTTGCTGATCCTGATTGGCTTCGATGAGCCCGAGCTCTTGCAGGGTGCGCAGTGGGGGATTGAGAGCCTGTTTGCTGACGCCCAAAATGCGTAGCAGGGCATTGACACTGATCGCCGGATTGCGCCCGACGAAGTAGAGGATCCTGTGATGCACCCGCTGCAACCCCTGCTCGGCCAGTATGGCATCCGGGCCACTGGTGAAGGCGCGAAAGGCGAAGTGAAATAACTCCAGTGCCTCATTGAGAATCGCGTGGTTATTTTGGTCACTCATATTGACTTGATGTAATCCGATGGCAAGATAGGTCAACTTTACTGACTTATTTACAGTGCCGTGCAGGAAAATGCAACCTGCATGGTATTTACATGCACTTTGACAGGAGGTCGGCATGTTTGCCCAGCGGATCCAGTTTCTCACCTCGTCCATCATTCGTGAAATCTTGGCGGCGGCGCAAAAGCCCGGTGTGATTTCGTTTGCCGGTGGTCTGCCGGCGGCAGCCAGCTTTCCCGAAGTCGATTGGTCGACTCTGCCGGAGTCATTCAAGCAATACGGCATGAGTGAAGGGGAACCAGAATTGCGCGAGGCGATTGCTGCCGAGGCGCGGGCCAAGGGGCTCAAATGCGAGGCGAGTCAGGTACTGGTTCTTTCCGGGTCGCAGCAGGGGCTCGATCTGGTCGCCAAGCTGTTTATCGATCCGGAGAGCAGCATACTGGTGGAGTCGCCAACCTACCTGGCGGCGCTGCAAACATTCCACCTGTTCCAGGCTCAGTGCCAAGGGGTCCCTTTGACCGCGGATGGTCTGGATCTGTCGGTTCTGGAGCGCCAAATCTGTGAACACAAGCCCCGACTGGCGTACCTCATCCCGAGTTTTCAAAATCCGTCCGGCACCTGCTATAGCGTCAAGGCGCGGCAGGATGTGGCGGCCATGCTCGACCATTATGGGTTGCCACTGATCGAAGACGAACCCTATTGCGAGCTGGATTATGACGGAGTACCGAAACCGCCGATCAGCTCTTTGCTGCAGCGCGCTCCTTGGGTATTCCAGGGCAGTTTCTCCAAGATCCTGATGCCAGGCTTGCGGGTCGGCTATTTGATCGCCCATCCAAGCCTGATGCCTCATCTGGTACGCCTGAAGCAGGCCGCCGATCTGCACACCAACCGTCCGGGTCAGTGGTTGGCGCTGGAGTATATGCGCTCTGCCGATAAGCTCGAACGTCTGGCTCGCCTGCAAGCCTTCTATCGTGAGCGTCGTGATGCCTTCGCCGCCGCGCTGGAGAGCGAGTTCGCCGATCTGGCCGATTGGCAGGTACCTGCGGGTGGTCTGTTCTTCTGGTTGAAGCTTAAACAGCCACGGGATACGCGGCCATTACTGCAGCCGGCTCTGGCGGCTGGTGTCGCCTTCATGCCGGGTGAAGCATTCTTTGCCGAAAAAGAGCCACCAGTCGGCTATCTGCGTCTGAATTTCAGCCACACAGAGCCGGAGCTGATGGTCGAAGGATTACGCCGCCTGCGCAAGGTGCTGCTGGCCGAATAATCGGCCCCTCAGTGCGAAGAGAACGCCACCCTTGCGGTGGCGTTTTGCTTTGTGTCACCGCCAAGCGCTCCAGGACGAGCGCCTTGACCTTCACATGATGGTAAGGTTGATACTAAGACCAGAGGGCACCCGAACCGTTTATCGTCGGTGCATGGCTTATTCAATCGTCAGGGGACACCACATGTCCGAATTACTCACGACAACGGCTGTCAATGGTCGTCTCTGGTTGCTACCCATTGAGGGGATGCACTGCGCCTCCTGCGCGCAGCGCCTGCAAAAGCTGTTGCAGCAGCATCCGCAGATCTTCGAGGCCCAGGTCCATTTTGCCGTGGCCCAGGCTCAACTACAGGCCGATCCGGCGCTCCCGCTAAGCGAACTGTTGACCGAGATCGAAGCGGCTGGTTTTCATGTTCCCTTGATGCAGCTAGCGTTGCCGATCCAGGGAGTTCGCTGTGCATCCTGTGTGCGGCGTATCGAGCAGGGGGTGCTCAAGGTGCCGGGTGTTGCTCGCGTCAGTGTCAATCCAGCCTCCGGAGTGGCGGCGCTGGAACTGTTGCCGCAGACCGAGCCGCAGGCTGTGCTGCAAGCGGTGACTCAGTTAGGCTTCCGCGCTGAGTGGCCAAACCCCGAGGCGGCCGCACCGCTCACTGAGACTTCGCGGCCGTGGCCGATGTGGCTCCCTGTGGCCTTGGCGGCTGTGTTGACCATGCCGCTGCTGCTTCCTATGGTCGCCATGCTGTGGGGTGACCACCTGATGCTGCCTCCACTGTGGCAGTGGTTGTTGGCTACACCGGTGCAATTCTGGCTGGGGGCTCGTTTCTATCGCGGTGCCTGGCAGGCGCTGCGCCATGGTAGTGGCAACATGGATGTGCTGATCGCGCTGGGAACATCGGCGGCCTATGGTCTCTCCTGCTGGCAGTGGTTCCGCAGTTTCGATATGACGGATGCCATGCCGGAGCTCTACTTCGAAGCCTCTGCAACTGTCATCACCCTGGTACTGTTGGGGCGCTGGCTGGAGGAGCGAGCCAAGCGGCAGACGATGGCGGCGATCCTGGCTCTGCAAGCCTTGCGTCCGGAGCAAGCCCGAGTGATGCGAGGGGGGCGGATCTCGCTGGTGCCCTTGTCATCGGTGAGCGTCGGCGAGCGGGTGCAGGTCTTGCCGGGCGAACGCATCCCTGTCGATGGACGAGTGCTGCAGGGTGAGAGCCTGGTTGATGACTCCATGCTGACCGGGGAGAGTCTGCCGGTAGCCAAATTCCCCGGTGAGGCTGTCATTGGCGGTGCTCTTAACGGTGATGGGGTCTTGGAGTTACGTGTCGAACAGTTAGGGGCGCAGAGCACTCTGGCTCGTATCATTCAACTGGTCGAGCAGGCTCAGTTGGTCAAGCCTCCGGTGCAACGGCTCGTCGATCGGGTCAGTGCCGTGTTTGTGCCGAGTGTGGTTTGCATCGCCGGGGTGACTTGGCTGGGCTGGGGGCTGGCGACCGGACAGTGGCAGCAGGCGCTGCTGCATGGGGTTGCCGTGCTGGTGATCGCCTGTCCTTGTGCATTGGGATTGGCGACTCCAACGGCCATCATGGTCGGAACCGGCGTGGCGGCGCGCCACGGTATTCTGATCCGGGATGTGCTGGCTCTGGAGCAGGCGCGGGCGATCCGGCGCGTGGTCTTTGACAAGACCGGAACCCTGACCCAGGGGAAACCGCAGCTAGCTTCCTGGCTGGCGACATCGGCGGTGCAGCTGCCGAGGGGGTTGGTCGGTGACGACACATCCTCGCCTCAAGAACCCATTCTATGGCTGGCGGCGGCCTTGGGGCAGGGCAGTAGCCACCCGTTGGGCGCCGCCCTAGCTCGCAGCGTGACTGTGGCCGACTCCCAGCTGCCTTCAATCCGCAACAACCGGGCCATGCCTGGGCTTGGCATGCAGGGGAGCATGATCTTCGATGGGCAGGAGTGGGGGCTCTGCATGGGGGGAGAGCGGCTGTTAGCCAAACTGGGGCTCACGCTGCCCAGCGAGCTGGCCAGTTGGCAGCAACAGGCGAGTGGGGCTGGGCAGACTATTTCGTACCTGGTAATACGGCAGAACCCTTCCGACTGGCAGTTGTTGGCTGGTTTTTCGTTTGTCGATCCAGTTAAACCTGAGTCGCTGGATGCGGTTTGCCAGCTGCAGCAGGCTGGCATCCAGGTGGCGATGCTCAGTGGCGATCACCCCGGCGTGGTGGCACGAGTCGCCGATTCGCTGGGGATCTTCGACTATCAGGGCTCCTTGTTGCCCCAGGAAAAAGCCGAGGTGCTGAATCGATGGCGACAATCCGGCGTTGTGCTGGCCATGGTGGGTGATGGGGTCAATGACGCCCCGGCTCTGGCCGCCAGTGATGTTGGTATCGCGATGGCCAGCGGCAGTGATGTGGCAATGCAGACGGCCAGTATTACCCTGATGCGCAGCGATCCTCGCCTGGTGCTAGAAGCCATCCGCCTCTCAAAGCAAACCTATGCCAAGATCCGGCAAAACCTGTTCTGGGCCTTTATCTACAATGTGCTGGGCATACCGTTGGCGGCGGCTGGTCTGCTCAATCCAATCATCGCCGGAGCGGCGATGGCCTTCAGTTCGCTCTGCGTGGTCAGCAATGCCCTATTACTGCGCCGTTGGCGGGCGACACCGCCCGTGTTGAATCAGAGCAGCCAGCCGCAGGAGCGTTCCGATGCATGATAGAGAAACCCACTCCGCCAAGTCGTCGGGGATGACCATCGGCGAAGTGGCACGACAAAGCGGTGTCACCCCCAAGATGATCCGGCACTACGAGTCCTTGGGATTGCTGCCGGCTGTTGGTCGTTCAGAGGCCGGTTATCGCTACTATGACGCAACCGCTTTGCATGAGCTTTGTTTTATCCGCCAGGCCCGCAGCCTGGGGTTTGGTCTGGTGCAGATTGCCGAGTTGCTCGACCTGTGGCGGGATCGACAGCGGAGCAGTCAGGACGTCAAGCGCCTGGCCGAGCAGCATCTGGCCGAGCTGGCTCGCAAGATCACCGAATTGCAGCAGATGCAGCAGAGTCTGCAGCTGCTGGTCGCTCAGTGTCATGGTGATGAACGCACCGAGTGCCCGATCCTCGACGGACTGGCGCAAGAAAATGGATGCGTGGTGATAAAAAAGAGTTGCCATGATCCTCTTGTATGATCGAAGCTCAAGAGGTTGTTGCATCCCCCTATCGGACTTATCAGGAGCCTTCATGAAACTCTATTATACCCCTGGAGCCTGTTCATTAGCCCCGCACATAGTGCTGTGCGAGAGTGGTCTGCCCTATATCCTGGAGCGGGTTGATCTGCGTAATAAGACCATCGCCGATGGGCGGGACTTTCTTGCCATCAATCCGCTGGGATATGTCCCTGTGCTGGAGCTGAACAATGGCGAGATGCTGACCGAGGTTACTGCCATCCTCTTCTATCTGGCCGATCGGGTGCCGAATGCGGGTCTGGTTCCCCCGGCTGGTGAGGTGGCTCGCTATCGCCTGCTGGCTTGGCTGAACTTCATTGGCAGTGAGTTACACAAGAATTTCTCACCGCTGTTTGGCAAGGATACCCCGGCTGAGTACAAGGCTCAGGTCTCTGCTCGTCTGGCGACCCGCTTTGCCCATGTTGATGGCGTCTTGGCCTATAGTCCCTATCTGGCCGATGGTGTATTCACCATTGCCGATGCCTATCTGTTTGTCGTCAGTAATTGGGCGGCCATTGTCGGCTTCGATCTGGCGCCGTATCCGCACCTGCTGGCGTTTCGGGAGCGAGTTGCTGCTCGGCCTTCGGTGCAGCGCGCGATGCAAGAGGAGGGGCTGCTCTAAGCCTTGTTCGCTTGTTCTGAATGATGGGCGCTACGGCGCCCGTTTTGTTATGGCGGTGTCATTGGCACGCGAGGAGGATGCATGATCATCAGTGCCAGTCGGCGCACCGACATTCCGGCGTTTTATGCCCGCTGGTTCATGCAACGGATCGCCGAGGGATTTGTCGTGGTTCGCAATCCACGAAATGCCCTGCAATTTCGACGCGTTGAGTTAACACCCGATCGGGTGGAGGCGCTGGTGTTCTGGACTCGGAACCCGGCACCTCTGCTTGTCGGTCTTGATGAGCTCGATGGGTTGGGCCATCGCTATCTATTTCATTACACCATCACCGGCTACCCTCGCGCTCTGGAGTCGCATGTTCCCGATCTCTCGACGGCCATACGTCAATTTTGTGCCTTGAGTGACCGCATCGGCCCTGGTCGCCTGGCCTGGCGATATGATCCGATCCTCTTTTCCAATCTGACGCCACCAGGGGAGCACGCCCGCCACTTTGCGGCGATCGCCCGGCAACTGGCGGGCAAGACGCAGCGTGTGGTGATCAGTCTGCTGGATCTCTATGCCAAGAGCTGCCGGAATCTGGATGCCATCCCCGGCTTGATCTACCAGGATCCACGCCAGATGCCGGGTGAACTGGCGGTTTTGTTGCCGGAGTTGGCCGCGATAGCCCAGCAGTACGGCATGACGATTCACAGTTGCGCCGAGGAGCCGGATCTCTCGAGCGTAGGTATTCAACCCGGCAAATGCATCGATGAGCGGTGGCTTAATGTCGAATTTGGCTTGCAGCTGGTAGGGCGAAAGGATCGTACCCAGCGAGCGGCGTGCCGATGCATTCCGAGTGTGGATATCGGTCAATACAACACCTGCCGGCATGGCTGTGCCTATTGTTATGCAACCTGGAGTTCATCCAGTGCCCAGCGGCTGTTGGCGTGTCATGATCCAAAGAGCCCGCTGTTGATCGGTGGCGCCGATGAGGTGCCGGATGCGTTGCGGCAACCGGCCATCATTCAACCCTCATTGTGGTAAGCCACAAAAAGTCGGCACTGTCTTGCGGTAAAACCCCCACCCATCGCATCCAGCAGAGCCATTAGAGCACTTCTTAGCCGAATTGCGTGCCAATCAAGGCATCTGCTCATTGTCTGAACTGTAAATGACTGGATTTCCGGTCTATTGGTCGGCATTATTCGGCGTTTGCAGCAATTCAAGCTCCTCAAACTTGGGGCCCCTGCTTTAATTCAACTGAACCCGGATGTTCCCGTATGAAAATGAATAAACTCACCGCCGCGATTCTGATCAGTATGCTGCTTGGCATTCTGGTGGGTCATCTGGTGCGATCGATGGCGCCAGATGCGGCCATGGTCACCAGCTTCACCGACAATATCACCCTGCTGACGGATATCTTCCTGCGCCTCATCAAGATGATCATAGCGCCGCTGGTTTTCACCACGCTGACCGTCGGGATCGCCAAGATGGGAGACAGCAAGACTGTCGGCCGCATCGGTATCAAGACCATGGGCTGGTTTATGACCGCCTCTCTGCTCTCCTTGAGCCTGGGCCTCATCATGGTGACCCTGCTTAAGCCCGGTGTCGGTCTTGAGTTGTCGGTGCCAGAGAGTTCGGCGGCTACGGGCATTGTGGCCGGAGCCATCACCCTCAAGGATTTCGTCACCCACGCCATCCCCAAGAGTGTGGTTGAGGCGATGGCCAACAACGAAATTCTGCAGATCGTTGTCTTCTCGTTGTTCTTTGGTCTGGCTGCCGCCTCGCTGGGTGAGCGGGCCAAACCGGTCGTCAAGCTGCTGGCATCGACGGCTGACATCATGTTGAAGGTGACCGGTTTTGTCATGATGTTCGCCCCGCTGGCGGTATTCGCGGCCATCGCGGCCATGGTGGCCAAGGAGGGGGTTGGTATCCTCTCGACCTACGGCACCTTCATGGTCCAATTCTACGTTTCTATCGGTGCCCTGTGGTTGGTGCTGATCGGCATGGGGGCATTCTTCCTGCGTGGCCGAATTCTGGATCTGCTGCGCATGATCCGGGAGCCTGCTCTGTTGGCATTCTCGACTGCCAGCTCTGAGGCCGCCTATCCGAAGACGCTGGAGCGCCTGGAGCATTTTGGCTGCTCCAAGCGTATCGCCAGTTTCGTGCTGCCAATGGGTTACTCCTTCAATCTGGATGGCTCCATGATGTACTGCACCTTCGCGACTCTGTTTATCGCGCAGGCTTATGGCATCGAGCTCACGTTTGCCCAGCAGATCACCATGCTGCTGCTGTTGATGGTGACGTCCAAGGGGATGGCGGGTGTGCCGCGTGCCTCGTTGGTGGTGATCGCGGCAACGCTCTCCCAGTTCCATATCCCGGAAGCGGGCATTCTGCTGCTGCTCGGTATTGATCACTTCCTCGACATGGGCCGCTCGGCGACCAATGTGCTCGGTAATGCGATTGCCGCCTCCGTGGTGGCTCAGAGTGAGCAGGCTTTAGGCGCCGAGCTCAACGATGAGGAGATCCTGGCGTTAACGGCGACTCCGGCTGTGGCTGTTCCCGAGCTGGAACAGGCTTAACCGGACGATGCTCTTGCTCTGGACAAAAGAACCCCGGCTTCGGCCGGGGTTCTTTTTAGTATGAAAATAGTGGTGTGAAATTAGCGTCTACAAAGACCTATGGTCATTCACGCGCCAGATATTGTTCAATCATGCGTGGCAATGCCAGGTTGAGTTGGTTCTCGAGAGTGTCCAGATCCTTGCCACAGGCGGCCAGAAAGCGCTGGGCTTTATCGCGGCTGAACCCTCGTTCGCCCAAACGGTACTCGGTTTCCGGGAGCTGTTTGTCATAGCGAGGGATGATCTCCCAGCTGACGCTGCCGACAGTCTTCTGTGCGAAGGCCCGCTGCACCAGAACGCAGAACTCATCGATGTATTGTTTGCCATCGGGGCCCAAACAACCGGGCTCAACCCGAAACACTATGGTCAGTCTGTTTTCGTTTGACGCGATAGCATCACTGGACATGTGCGGCATCCTTCACACTGCGCTGGTTTATTACCAATGGTAGTCGATTCTGATTTTTTGCACGAAATAGCAGGCAAATCAAGACGCTTGCGGTGGAAATGCAGGCCAGGTGTACTTCTTTGGTGTGGGGACGAGCGGGATGATTATGAAGTGAGGCCGGCCGAATGCGAGACATCCGGCCGGCGGCGCTAATCGCTTAGGCCTTTTTGACGAATTCGGATTTCAGTTGCATGGCGCCGACGCCATCAATCTTGCAGTCGATGTCGTGATCGCCATCGACCAGGCGAATATTCTTCACCTTGGTGCCGACCTTGATCACCAAGGAAGATCCTTTGACCTTCAGATCCTTGATGACGGTGACGGTATCGCCATCCTGCAGCGTGTTACCGACGGAGTCCTTGACTACCTTGACCTCATCCACAGACTCTTCCGCCTGTTGTGGCCACTCGTTGGCACATTCCGGGCAGACATACTGGCTACCGTCTTCATAGGTGTATTCAGAATTGCATTTCGGGCAGTTGGGTAAGTTGCTCATGAGGTACCTTCTCGATGTATTTTAAAAACCGCTCGGGTGACTCCGAATGACACTATTGGGTGACCATGGAGCAGTCAGGGGGCGGTATGATAGCGTCTGTTGCCGCCTTCTTGTACCCATAGCCCTATTTTTTATCCTGGTTTGCCTCTTCACTCATCGGTTTTGTCTTTGAATTCGCACAGATCCTCGATGAGGCAGGAGCCACAGCGGGGCTTGCGGGCGATACAGGTATAGCGGCCATGCAGGATCAACCAGTGGTGGACATCGAGTTTGAACTCAGCCGGAACATGTTTGAGCAACTTCTGCTCGACCTCGTTGACATCCTTGCCGGGGGCAAACCCGGTACGGTTGGCGACGCGAAAGATATGGGTATCCACCGCGATGGTTGGCCAACCAAATGCGGTATTGAGCA
>JAGOXX010000063.1:0-4694 GCA_018059485.1 Aeromonadaceae bacterium
TCGGTGTCGAAGGGGGGATCCTTGCGCATCAGTATCACATCGAGTTCGGCCAGGGGTTGATCCAGGGTGTCACCCAGTTCAAACCAGTTCTCGCTGTTATCCCAGACGCTCAGACTGTGCATGGTGGCGAAGGCTTCACCCTGCTCCATGTAGAGATCGTCCATCTCCATGTAGTAGAGCTCGTAACCACGACGCTGCGCTTCGAGCAGCATGGCAAAGCTGGAGTCTTTCTTGATTTTGATGGACTGAATCGGGTCCATCACTATGCCCAGTTTAATGGCCATTGCTTAAGTATCCTTATGCCAGATCGCCGAAGCGACATTGTAATGCGGTGATGGCCGTCAGCCCGGCGGTTTCGGTGCGCAGCACCCGGGGGCCGAGCAGCATGTCGGCAAATCCCTGAGCGCGGGCTTGCGCGATCTCGTCGCTGGAGAGGCCACCCTCCGGGCCTATCAGCAGGCGGATGCCATGGTGGGGCTCCGGCAGCGTGTTGATGCTGTAGGGCGCGCGGGGATGTAGATTGAGCTTGAGCTCCTCGGTCGGTTCGCCGAGCCAGGTGGCCAGCTCCATGGCTGGCCGGATTTCGGGAACACGGTTGCGTCCACACTGCTCGCAGGCGCTGATGGCGATCTTTTGCCACTGTTCCAGCTTCTTGTCCAGCCGTTCGCCGCTGAGTTTGACGCCACAGCGCTCGGAGAACAGCGGTGTGATGACGTTGACCCCCAGTTCCACCGACTTTTGAATAGTGAACTCCATCTTGTCGCCCCGGCTGATGACCTGGCCCAGATGGATTCCAAGCGGCGACTCAACGTCGACGGGATCCAGGTTCCCCAGTTGCACCGTGACCTGCTTCTTGCCGACCTCGCAAATGGTGGCTGGGTATTGGCCGCCCTGGCCATTGAACAGCACCAACTCCTGACCGGCCTGCATGCGCAGCACGCGGCCCACATGGTTGGCGCCATCGTCGCCGAGGGTGACGACGGCACCTGGACTCAGTGGCTGGGGTTCATAAATTCGGGGCACTCGCATCAGTGACACTGCTCCTCGACAAATGGATTGTGGTTGCCTTGCGCCCGGGCGATCAGGGCATCGCGCTGACATTCCCAGGTAGTGACCGGATAACTGCGGTCCCAGGCGGTAAAGAGTTTGAGCTGTTGCTCGGCAATGCGCAGCTTATACTGCTGCGCCATATAAAGGTAGGTGCGGGCGATGGCGCCCCGGCTGCGCGTCGGCGGCTGTACCCGCTTGCCGGCAAAATCCACCACCATGCTGCACTTTCCATACTGCTCGGGCTTGGCCCCCCAGTCGGAGTAGCGGAAGTTGGCTCTATCACCATTGACCTCGCCGATGGCGGGGACCAGGTTGTGCATATCCCCCTCCATCAGGGCGAAGACCTTATCCGTGGCGACGCAATTCTTGCGGCCACCCTGCTGCCAGCATTGACGCTGGTGGCCAAATTCCCAGGCCGGCACTATGTGCTCCCACTCGATGCGGCTGGCGCGAGTGGCCTGCTTGCGCGGCTGATAGCCACAGCTCTGCCAATCCGGGCTCATCTTCTTGCCCTGATAGCGGATGGTGCAGCCGCAATAGAAGCTGGGCTGCTCCGGGTTGGCTTTATAGATCTGCAACAGAGCCTTCTTGGCTTCGACAAAGGTTTTGGGTTCACCATCGGCGGCGAGGGCTGGGCCGCCGGCCAGTATCGACAACAGAGCCACCACAGACAGGTGCAGGAATAGACGAGTACGACGCATGGGATCTCGCTGATTGGAATCAAAACCGGCGTGCCTGTCAGCGCTGACAGGTCGCCACGGAGGGCTAAGAATACCATCCGGAAGGGAGAAGGAAAGGGCTCGGCGGTTGACGCCTGTGTCACAGCGGATAGACTCGGACACTCATTCATGCGTAGCCAGCAAGGCAAGGAGTCGCAATGACATACAGTTCCGTCATCGGTCTGGGCGTGGCCGGAAATTTCGCCGGTCATCTGGAGCAGGCTGGTGAGGCCCGTGATTTTGCCGCCGTCACCGTCAAGGAGGCCATAGCACCGAAGGCAATTTTCCCGTTCTATCTGCCAGAGCATTCGCGCACATTCCTGGGCACCTATCCGTTGAGTCACCGCGAGATCCGCTTTCCGCAAGGGGCTGATAACCTGCAGATCGAGCCCGAGGTGGGGTTGTTGTGCGATATCGAGTACCGCGACGGTCGGGTGGTCGGGCTGACACCCCGGGCCTTTGGTGCCTACAACGACTGCTCGATCCGGCGCGAAGGGGCTCGCAAGATCAGTGAGAAGAAGAACTGGGGGCCAGCCAGTAAAGGGGTAGCCAGCGAGTTGTTGCCGCTGGATCACCTGCAACCGGGCGGGGTGCTCGATGGCTACCGCATTGCCAGCTTTCTGCTGCGTGACGGCCAGTGCCATGCCTATGGCCTCGACAGCGCCGTGGTCGATTACAGCTACTTTCACCAGACCCTGCTTGACTGGATCATCGAGAAGATGAACGAGCAACAAGATGCCGGGCCAGCCGAAGACATTGCTGCTCTGCTGGCTGAGTCAGGCTATCCGGCCCAGGCACTCATCAGCATAGGCGCCACCCGTTATACCCCCTTTGGCGAGAGCAACTTCCTGCAAGTGGGCGATCGTAGCGTGGTAGTGCTCTATCCGGCGGCCCGTTACGACGCGGCGACTATCGCCCAGGGCGTGGCCTCGGGTGAGCTGCAGGGCGAGGGACTCTCTGTGCTGGTGCAGCAGGTGATCTGACGCTCATCCGCGGTTTGGATAGTCACCATGAATGATTGTCACCATGAAGAAGGCCGGGGAAACCCGGCCTTCTGATTTTTACGGCATGCTACTCGGCGGCTGGTTGCGGCTGGGTTGCATGTTCCGGCGCCGTACTGAGCAACTCGGTGCTGTCGTTCTGGAGCAGGCTCAGGTAGCGCTCATATTGGCGCAGCACATCGGCACTGATCTCGTCGCGGGTCAGGTACTGGATGTCATAACCGGCCCGGCCATCGGCGAAATAGGTCTTTGCCTCATAGAGCCGAACATTCAGGTCGCCACTGTGAGCCGCCGCCAGCGGATTAAATGCCGGGAGCGGTCTGGACTCCAGACGCACACCATAATGGAAGTCACGCCGTCCCTCCTGGGGGATCACCAGGGCACACTGCTGTTCATCCAGGTGTTCAACCCGACTGTTCAGACCTCGCTCATTGAGTTCACGACTGACGCTTTGTAACGCGGGCAGGGCCGATAACTCGAGGAAACGTAGTGCTTCCCGGGGGCCGGTATGACGCACCAGTCGATCCAGACGCGAACGCCAGTGGCTGCCGTTCCAGTAGTCCGAAGCCGGTGACAAGCGACGGGAGGAGTGCTCCTTGTCGGCTTGTAACCCGCGCCACAGGCTGTAGCAGAGCAACAACATGATGCCGGCAAATGGCAGGGCGGCGATCAGTGTCATGGATTGCAGGGCTGGCAGGCCACCGGTGGACATCAGGATCCCGGCAGTCAGCCCCAGCAGCAGAGCCCAGAACAGTCGTTGCCAGACGGGTGAACGCTCATGGCCTTGCGTGGCAATGTTGTCGATGACAAAGGCACCGGAGTCGGCCGAGGTGACAAAGAAGATGCTGATCAGGATCACCGCCAGCGCCGAGGTGATGTCGGAGCCTGGCAGCAGATCAAAGAAGTTGAACAGCAGGGCATCCACATTGCTGGCCGCTGAGGCCAGCTCGGCATGACCCCCTTGCAGTGTCATCCAGATGGCACTGTTACCGAAGACCGTCATCCACAACAGGTTAAAGGCGGTGGGTACAAACAGCACCCCGAGAATGAACTCGCGGATGGTGCGGCCCCGGGAGATGCGGGCGATAAACAGGCCGACAAAGGGTGACCAGGAGATCCACCAGGCCCAGTAGAGCAGGGTCCAGCTCCCAAACCAGCCCTGTTGATTGGGCTCGGTATAGGTGAAGGTGCGGAAGGTCAGCTCCGTCAGTTGCGAGACATAGTTACCTATGTTTTCGGAGAGTGCGCCCAGGATAAACTCGGTTGGGCCGACAAACAGTACAAACAGCAGCAAGGCGATCGCCAGCAGCAGGTTCAGCTCGGAGAGGCGACGCACCCCCTTGTTGAGTCCGGAGACGGCCGAGATCCCCGCCAGACCAATCACGGCCGCGATCAGACCAAAGCGGAACAGTTCGCCAGAGGTATCCAGCCCTGTCAGCCGCGAGAGTCCGGCCGAGAGCTGCAGTACGCCATATCCGAGCGTGGTGGCGATGCCGAAGATGGTACCAACCAGAGCGAAGACATCGACGGCGTGACCTATGGGGCCGCGGATCCGCTCTTTGAAGATCGGGTAGAGGCCGGAGCGCAGCGTCAGCGGCAGGTTATAGCGAAAGCCAAAATAGGCCAACACCAGACCGACGATGGCATAGATAGCCCAGGCATGAAAACCCCAGTGGAAGAAGGTGGTCACCATGGCTTCTTGGGCCGCTGCTGGCGTTGATGGGGCGGCATGGGGAGGTGACAAGAAGTGCATCATGGGCTCGCCGACCCCAAAATACATCAACCCTATGCCCATACCGGCAGCGAACAGCATGGCCAGCCAGGAGGCAAAACTGAACTCGGGGCGGGCATCGTCGGGGCCAAGGCGAATACGCCCATAATCACTGATCGCCAGCACCAGCAGCAGGATCAGAAACAGCCCGAC
>JAGOXX010000063.1:4794-8071 GCA_018059485.1 Aeromonadaceae bacterium
AAACACCAGCAGATGCGCCAGCTCATGGGCGATCACCTCGTGCAGGAATAGCTCCAGATTATCGACCAGGAGTACCGGATTGAGGCGGATTTCCCACCGATGCAGATGGGCTGTGCCTGCTGCCTTGCCGCGCTGGGTGTAACTCAATACGGGGCGCGGCCAGGCCTGTTGCAAGGCTTGTTCGGCCTGTTGCAGACGTAGGCTGAGTGCCTCTTCGCAGCGAGCCATCAGCTCTGGATCCAGAGGCGCTCGTCTTTGCCGCCCCGTGGCAGGTACCCTGGGTGCTGGCGGCTGGGGGGGCTCACTACGGATCCCGAGGTGGCCGCGAAGGCGTTCAAACAGGCTCATGGCACACCTTGTGTCCTGACATCATAGATGCACTTATGATGCGATCTGCCGCCTGTGACCGCAAGCCGGGCAAAAAAATCCCCGCAGAGCGGGGAGCGGTAAAAGAGGTTTTTTGCATGAACCTTGGTTATTCTGCGTTGGCAATGTGACGCCCGAATGACAACTATGGGCGTTTATCCGAATGGCATCCGAGCTGGCTGCCCTACCAGAGTCATGAGTGATAAGGAGAGCTGTGATGCCGGATCTGTATCTGTTTTACGTCGGCGGCAATGCGGGCAAGTCGAATATTGAAGTACACGACATCCAGTTTGTGGTGGCCGAGAGCGTCGAGGCGGCAATCCCGCATCTGCAGGCGGCCTGGTTCGGCGATGCCGACAAGCTGCATCTGGATGGTTATCAGATCGTGCGTTGGGTGGGCGGCTATGATGTGCAGTTGAGCCGTGAGCGTTCAACCGCCCCGCAGAAGCTCTATTTTGTCAATGTCGGTGGGTATAGCCCGGATACACTGGCCGAGCTACACGACTTCGGCCTGTTTGTGGCTTCTAATGCGGCTGCCGCCAAACAGCAGGCGCTGGCCACCCTGTTGGTCGGTGCGGTAGAGCAGCACAAAGACAATCTCAAAGAGGTAGATAACCAGCTGCTGCTCGATAAACTTCAGGGGTATCACATCCACCTGCAGCCTAATCCGGATGGTCAGCCAGACCGGATCCAGTGGCAGGGATACAGACCCATAGGTGTCACGGATCGCCAGTAAGGCCGAGTGACTCTACTAGACAGATATGAGCGCAACGCGGTGGCAAGAGAGCTAACTAAATACCCGCTCCTAATGATGCTACAGCGACCAGGTAGCACATGCTGACACGCCGTAAACCCATCCATGGGGGCACCGCCGCGCCATCCCTGGCGCAGAGGTTCAGCTTAGCGCTACCTAAGCCTCTGTGATGGGTGATCTGCTATGGGCAGCAGCTATTTAGCTGCTGCCCATAGCAACTACTCACAAGGGTGACCGCCCTCGCGTTGCGCGCCACCTAATGACACATTCAATTGGAGAGAGAGCCATGACCCCACACGACGAGATGTCGGCTGTTCTGGCTGCGTTGGGCCAGCATACCCGGCCGACGGTGACCATCACCCCGGTCAAGGAGGCTCCCGAGGCGCCTTGGAGCAGCAAGTTTGGCGGCCAGCCCTGGTGGCCACGCGATTTGGATTACCCCCATTCTGCCAGCGGCAACCCCCTCTATCTGTTGGCACAGATCAACCTTGCCGAGGTGCCGGCGTTGCCGGGGTTCCCGAACCGCGGTCTGTTGCAGTTTTTTATCGCCAACGATGAGGTGTACGGCTTCGATTTTGAGCGTTCAGTGGCAGAAAAAATGGCCGATCCGGATGGCTATCGTGTGGTTTACCACCCGCAGATTGTGGCCGATGCGGCGCTGCCGGTTGCCGAGTTGCCACCGTTACCGACGGAAAACCTGCTGCCCCTCTGCGAAGAGTATGCACTGCGCTTTCGTGCGGCCGACGATTTGCCAGCACCGAGTGATTATGGGTTTGAAGCCATCGCTCGTTCCATCGATGCCATTGATGAGACGGTTATCGACTCCCTGTATGACATGGGGCTCGGTACCGGCAGCAAGCTGGGGGGATATGCCTATTTCACCCAGGAAGATCCGCGCGGCTATGAGCGCCCCGGCGAAGAGTGGGTATTGCTATTCCAGATGGACACCAGCGATGAAGAGGATGGCGTCTGGATCATGTGGGGCGATTGCGGGGTTGGTAACTTCTTTATCGAGCCTGCACGCCTGGCCGCGGGTGACTTCTCCCGCGTTTGGTACAACTGGGACTGCTGCTAACGAGCAGGCTTAACCGGTCAACATAGACTGGGGTGCGCACAGATGCGCAGTTGAATCCGTCCTACGAGGCGTAGGCATCACTCCGGATGCCTACGTTTTGCCTATCCGTTGCTCCGCCACCTCACTCCTGCTCCGTTATGTCCCCCATCTGATGAGGGCATTGAGCGATAAAAAGCGATCTGCCTCCGTTGCGCGCGTAAAGATATGTAAATTCTGGCGCTGATGATCGCGCTTCTTGGAGAAACCAAGAGCCATATCCTTCAGCATCCTCGATGGCAAATCGCGTTTGGGGCGAGAGAAGAAACTGGTGGAATGGCTACATGTTTATTTAACCTTTGGTTCCTTACGATCATTATCGGGAATGCCGAGGTATTTCTGGATCCGCATTTTTCCGGCCAGTTTTTGACCTGATTTTGGCATGTGTAAGGATTTGTTAGTCGCTCATGGGGGGGATTGCCAATAAATTTGCTGGCGTGAAATGATGCGCCCGGCATGACGCGAAGCCCAAATCCTGGGCGTTCGTGATTCAACAATAACGAGCCGTTGCTTCAACAATAATGAGCGAAGAGAAGGGTGGATTTATGATGAACAAGAAGATTCTGGTACTGGTCTCTGCACTGGGTTTCTGTGTTGCTGGCAGTGCATTTGCGAACGATGGCATCGACTGCCAAAACGCCAAAAATAGTAACCGCGACGAATGTGTGCGCACCAAGGTTAACGTCAACCATCGTAACGATACCGTGGATTGCGGCAACGCCACCAACGGCAACAAGGACGAGTGTGTCCGTGCCAAGGGAAGGTGCGAACAAGTCTGTGATATGAGATCATGATGTTCATCCGGAGCCATGAAACAGGGTTCATCATGAGTCATCAGCTCACCTTCGCCGACAGTGAATTCAGCAGTAAGCGCCGTCAGACCAGAAAAGAGATTTTCTTGTCCCGCATGGATCAGATTCTGCCATGGCAGGATATGACCGCTGTTATCGAGCCGTTTTATCCCAAGGCTGGTAATGGCCGGCGGCCTTATCCGCTGGAAACCATGCTGCGCATTCACTGCATGCAGCATTGGTACAACCTGAGCG
>JAGOXX010000064.1:0-2093 GCA_018059485.1 Aeromonadaceae bacterium
GCGAGCGAGGTTGATTTCCCGGAGCCGGTCCCACCGACAAACAGTACTAGGCCTCGTTTTTCCATGACCACATCCAGCAGAATTGGCGGCAGGAATAGATCCTTGAACGAGGGGATATCCAGTTTGATATTCCGGGCGACGATAGAGACTTCATTGCGCTGCTTGAAAATATTGACCCGGAAGCGGCCCACCTTGTGCAGTGACAGTGCCAGGTTCATCTCCAGATCCCGCTCGAATGCCAGACGTTGTTCCTCGTCCATGATGTCATGGGCGATGCGGGCGACATCACCTGGAGCCAAGGGGGTATCGGTCAGGGTCTTGAGAACGCCCTGGAATTTGGCACAGGGCGGAGCCCCGGTGGCGAGATAAAGGTCTGAACCATCCTGGGTAGCCAGGATTTCTAACATTTGATCAAGCTCCATGTCTTGCTCACTCCATTCTTTTTTTTATGAGCCTAGTCGCCTGCGACCGGCTTTGATAGGTGGGTCTTGTTGAAGTGGCAGTCTACTGCAAAATGATCAATCGGTTATATGGCTTAGTTCGCAAACAGCTTTTCACGGAAGACAAAAAAGACGGCTCCCAAGATACATAAACCGGCCCACAGGTAGTCGAGCTTGATCTGCTCCTTGAGATAGAGCACCGAGAAAGGGACGAAGACAGTCAGCGCAATGACCTCTTGCATGATCTTGAGCTGACCGACACTCAGGCTGGTGTGGCCAATGCGATTGGCGGGGACCTGGATCAGGTACTCGAATAGCGCAATCCCCCAGGAGATGAGTGCGGCGATGATCCAGGGCTTATGGCCCATTTCCTTGAGGTGTGCATACCAGGCGAACGTCATGAAGACATTACTGCACAGAAGCAGCAGTGAACTGATCAAAATGGGGTGCATCGTCGTTACTCCAGGGCAAGATCGATGCGTTATAACGCAATGTTCCCCACGAAGCAAAAGTTGTCCATCTCCCTGAGCATGTTGGTGACTGGCCAAAGGGGGCAGGATGCGTTGCGGGTTGCTGACTGCTACTATGAGCGCCTGCATCAACGGACGGGTATGAGTGGTGGAATCGTTATTTCTCCGGCAACATCGGCTTCAGCGGAGCTGGTTGTGGTTTTTGACGCTGTTGTTACTGCTGTTGTTTGTCTCGAGTCTGGTGGTTGGTCCCGTCTCTTTGCATCAGTTGTGGGCGAGTGATGGTACTTCGACGCTGGCCCAGCAGGTTTTGCTGCAACTGCGGCTGCCTCGTGCATGCCTGGCTGTGTTGCTGGGGGCCGGTTTGGCCATGTCCGGTTGTGTGTTGCAGACCCTGTTGCACAATCCATTGGCGGAACCCGGACTGATCGGAGTTTCCAGCGGTGCCTCCCTGATGGCGGTGCTGGCTCTGTTTGTTAGCCAGCAACTAGGCTACCTGCTGCCAGCCTGGGGGCTCTCCTTGTCGGCCTTCTTGGGGGCCCTGCTGGTGACCGGAGTTTTGCTGCTCCTTTCCCGTCGAGGTCGTCTGGATAATGTTCGCCTACTCTTGCTCGGTGTGGCGATTGGTATTTGCGGCAGCGCCGTGACCACCTGGCTGCTCTATTTTTCCAATGATCAGTCGTTGCGCGAAATCATGTTCTGGATGATGGGAAGCCTGGCCTACGGGCAAACACAACCAGCCTGGTGGTGGGTACCTTATCTGGCGGTCATGGGGTGGTTGTTGATGCGTCGAGAGGCGTTGAGCCTGTTGCAATTGGGGGATGCCCAGGCCCAATTGATGGGGCTGGATCTGCAGCGTTTGCGTTGGCAACTGGTTTTGGCAGTTTGTCTGCTCAGCGGGTTGGCGGTGGCTATGGCGGGCTCCATCGGTTTCATTGGGCTGTTGATCCCGCATCTGATGCGACTGCTGGGGCGCGGTAGTGCCCACTTTGTATTGAGTGCATCCTTGCTAGCGGGGGCCTCGACACTGCTGCTGGCCGATCTGTTATCCCGCAACATACTGCCGAGCGGTGAATTGCCGGTTGGCATACTGACGGCGACGCTTGGTGCTCCGCTGCTGATCTATCTGTTGGTGCGCCGTCATGCTTGAAATCTGTAACCTCGGCATCAAGGGGCGTTTGGC
>JAGOXX010000064.1:2193-8065 GCA_018059485.1 Aeromonadaceae bacterium
GGCTAATTAACCCACCTCGGTTGTAGAACCCAGTCGCGTTATCCGTTCACCGGCGGCACTGTGCAACTGGCTGAGGATGCTTTGGGTCTGCTCCCAGCCGATGCAGGCATCCGTGATGCTCTGGCCGAACAGGGGCGCTTGGCCGTCGATCACATCTTGTCGCCCCTCGACGAGGAAACTCTCGATCATGACACCGGCGATACCGGTGCGTCCGCGACGCAATTGATCACAGACATCGTCGGCGACATTCATCTGACGGTTGTAGTCCTTCTGGCTGTTGCCATGGCTGAAATCGACGACCAGCCGCTCGGGGAGCCCGGCCTTGGCCAGATCGGCACAGGCCGCATCGACACTGGCGGTATCGTAGTTGGGACGGCGGCCCCCCCGCAATATGACGTGCCCAAACGGATTGCCACTGGTGCGGTAGATGGTCATCTTGCCGTCTTTGTCCGGCGAGTTGAAGATGTGGCTGTGTGCGGCGGCACGAACCGCATCGATGGCGATGCGAATGTTGCCATCGGTGCCATTTTTGAAGCCAACCGGGCAGGAGAGGGCGGAGGCCATTTCCCGATGGACCTGGCTTTCGGTTGTGCGCGCGCCGATCGCTCCCCAGCTAATCAGGTCGGCAATATACTGCCCGGTCACCATATCTAAAAATTCGGTGGCCGTGGGGAGTCCGAGGGCATTGATGTCATGCAGTAGTTGCCGAGCTAGTTTGAGTCCGGCATTGACGTTGTAACTACCATCCAGATAGGGGTCGTTGATCAGTCCCTTCCAACCGACTATGGTGCGCGGCTTTTCAAAATAGGCGCGCATCACAATGCAGAGGCTGTCGGCGTATTGGGTGCGCAACGGAGCAAGCTGCTTGGCATAGGCAAGTGCCGCCAGGGGGTCATGCAGGGAGCAAGGACCAATAATCACCAGCAGGCGAGGATCGGCTCCGCCGAGGATGGCTTCGATCTCTTGACGGGCCTGCAAAATATGTTGCCCCAATTCATGGCTCAAGGGGGTAGTGAGTGCCAGTTCCCTGGGCGTGATCAAGGCTTCTAATTTCTGGGTTCTGAGTTCATCGGTGTGGATTGACATGTTAAATTCCTTGGGGGGATAAGAAGAAGGCCCCATGCGAGCAGTCCGTTACCTTAATGCAAATGCTGCGGGAAGGAAATGTCGGCGGAGGTTTAGCTTCGGCGACTACTTTGCTAGCATCGTGCGCCATTCTATTTATTAACGAGGTGTCAGTTGGCTAAACCAGGGAATACCGGACTTACGCGGATCATCAAAGCTACCGGATATAGTGCCAAAGGGCTCTGCTCTGCCTGGCAGCATGAGGCGGCGTTTCGACAGGAGCTGATCCTGATGCTGTTTTTGACTCCACTGGCTTTTGTTGTGGGGGAGGGATTAACCCAGCAACTCTTGCTGCTGGTGGTGGCTTGGTTGGTGGTGATCGTTGAAGTATTGAATTCGGCCGTTGAGGCGGTTGTCGACCGCGTCGGGACAGAACACCATGAACTCTCTGGACGGGCCAAGGATCTAGGGTCGGCCGCCGTATTTCTGGCGTTGTCTCTGACCGTCGTGGTCTGGGGGCTGACCATTGTCCATAATGTAATGAGATGACCGACGGCGTTCTGGTTTGGGAGGTGGCATGATGACTGGGGAAAAAGTGATATACCCAACGTATCTGATCACGGCGGCCGGGGAACGATTCCCGGTCGATGCTGAGTCTCTGGTGATTGAACTGGCTCCTGGTCGGGAGTTGGAACTGGATCTGGTAGCCTATCCCAACCATGAAGGGCAGCTGACCATTCGGGCCGGTAGTGAACTGGATGCCGGAAATCATAGCGGTCAGCTCTCCCGGCTTGTCATACGGCCTAGTGCCAGCAACTTGCTGCATGTCGGTGTTGAGCATCTTCCTTGGCAAGATGGTGGTATCGAATAATCATGTTGCGATTGTGATCAACTGGTAGCGAGAGCTTTATCACTCTTTAACAAACTGCATTTGGTTTTTCGGATAATGCGTTTGACATATAAGGGGATTCGCTTACAATGCAATCAGCTTGAAAGTGTCCTCGCTTATTGTTCGGTAACGAAGTCAATCCCTCGGGACGTCCTCGTTTAGGTTTAGTAAGTCAACACATCTCAGCTTGTACCGCCTCTTAAACAAGGCACAGTTATATTTGTTACTTAGGAAATTTATTATGTCTGACGTCCGCACTGGCAAGGTAAAATGGTTCAACGAGACTAAAGGTTTCGGCTTCATCGAGCAGGACCAAGGCCCGGATGTATTCGTACACTTCAGAGCAATCAACGCTCAAGGTTTCAAGACCCTGGCTGAAGGTCAACGCGTGCAGTTCAGCGTGACCCAAGGTCAAAAGGGCCCGCAAGCTGAGAATGTAACCATTCTGTAAGCTTGCAGGTGTTGGTGGCTTGTTCCACCAGCAAACAAGTAAAAGCGCTCCCTCGGGGGCGCTTTTGTTTTGGTGCATTTTTACTCCTTTCGTTGCTCGTGGCTGGCTAAATACTCTTCGCCATCACTTTGTCCACGGGCTATAATGCCGCCCCATTTTTGCCTCAGGCGTCGTGGTATGCAGCAGCCGGACATCTCTATTTTCTCCTATCCCAAGTACCGTACCGATAAACCGGCGCCGTTTCTTCCGATGTCTCGTGCCGAAATGAAACAGTTAGGCTGGGACAGCTGTGACGTCATCATCATCAGCGGCGATGCCTACGTCGATCACCCCAGTTTCGGAATGGCGGTGATTGGCCGTTTCCTCGAGGCTCAAGGTCTTCGGGTCGGGATGATTGCCCAGCCAGATTGGAGCAGCAAGGAACCCTTTATGGTGTTGGGCAAGCCGAACCTCTTCTTTGGGGTCTCGGCTGGTAACATGGATTCGATGATCAACCGTTACACGGCGGATAAAAAAATACGCCACGATGATGCCTATACCCCGGGAAATGAGGGTGGTAAACGGCCCGATCGTGCCGTGCTGGTTTATACCCAGCGCTGTAAGGAGGCCTATAAAGATGTGCCCGTGGTCATCGGCGGGATTGAGGCTTCGTTGCGACGCATTGCCCACTTCGATTACTGGTCGGAAACCATTCGACGCTCGGTGCTGTTTGATGCCAAGGCCGATCTCCTGGTATTTGGTAACGCCGAACGCCCTCTGGCCGAGATCGCCTATCGCTTTTCCCGCGGTGATTCGGTTGCCCAGATGCAGGACATTCGTGGCACCGCCGTGTTGCGTAAGGAGGCGTTGCCGGGCTGGCAAGGTGTGGACTCTTCCCGTCTGGATCAACTCGGGCGGATCGATCCGATCCCGAACCCCTATCTGGAGGGGGCTCCTTGTGCCCCTGATTCCGATACCAAGGCTTCGCCAGAGCTAGAGGCCAAGGCGGTGGTCGTTCAGCCTGCGCGGCCCAAGCCGTGGGAGCAGACCTATGTGCTGTTGCCCTCGTATGAGAAGGTGAAGGCTGACAAGGTGTTGTATGCCCATGCATCGCGGGTTCTCCACTTGGAAACCAATCCGGGATGTGCGCGGGCTCTGATGCAAAAACATGGTGATCGCTACGTCTGGGTAAACCCACCGGCGCTCCCCTTGACCACAGATGAGATGGATGGTGTCTTTGCATTGCCCTATCAGCGCGTGCCGCATCCGGGCTATGGCAAGGCGAAAATTCCAGCCTACGAGATGATCAAGACCTCGGTGAACATCATGCGCGGCTGCTTTGGTGGCTGCTCCTTCTGCTCGATCACCGAACACGAGGGGCGCATCATCCAGAGTCGCTCCGAAGGCTCCATCTTGCGCGAGATCGAAGAGATCCGTGATCGGGTGCCGGGGTTTACCGGGGTTATATCCGATCTGGGTGGCCCGACGGCCAACATGTACCAGCTGCGTTGCAAGAGTCCGAAGGCTGAGGCGACCTGCCGTCGAGCCTCTTGTGTCTATCCGGTTATTTGCCAGCACATGGATACTGACCATACGCCGACCATCAATCTCTATCGGCGAGCCCGCGATCTCAAGGGCATCAAAAAGATATTGATTGCCTCCGGGGTTCGTTACGATCTGGCGGTCGAGGATCCTCGCTATATCAAGGAGTTGGTCAAGTACCACGTCGGGGGATACCTGAAAATAGCGCCGGAGCATACGGAGGAGGGGCCTCTATCCAAGATGATGAAGCCTGGCATGGGCAGCTATTACCGCTTCAAGGAGCTATTCGAGCAGTATTCGCGCGAGGCGGGCAAGCAGCAGTACCTGATCCCCTATTTCATCTCGGCTCATCCGGGGTCGACGGATCAGGACATGATCAACCTGGCCTTATGGTTGAAGGCCAACGACTTTAAACTGGATCAGGTACAGAATTTCTATCCGTCACCATTAGCGACGGCAACCACCATGTACTACTCCGAGTTGGATCCTCTGCATAAGGTGACCTACAAGTCGGAACCTTTGTTTGTTGCCAAGGGGGAGCGGCGGCGGCGACTGCACAAGGCGATCTTACGCTACCATGACCCAGCTGGTTGGCCGATGATCCGTCAAGCCCTACTCGAGTTAGGGTTGGCTCGCCTGATTGGGACTGGGCCACAGCATCTGGTTCCGCCGGAAGAACGTCAGGGGCGCTCCGCTCGCACCTCTAATCCGGCCGGAGGGCGCGTGGCATTGACCCGCCATACGGATATGACGCGGCAGCGTGAGCCGCATGGCCCGCGCGGCTCCCAGGCTTCGACCGCCGCAGAGCCGGTAAGAAAAGAGACTGGCAATAAAAAGCCGAATTCAACGTCGCCGCGAGGTCCTGGCCAGGGGACGAAAGGGCGCTCGTCACCACGCAAGCCGCCTCGCTGACGGATAGCACAAGGTGGATGTTCTCGCGCTGATTGCGCTTGTCAGGCGAGTCATTCGTGTCTACCCTGCTGAGAAATAAGCCAATTCGGGTGACTTGATGAAAGCAGTTCTGTGGGGCCTACTGTTTAGCTGTTGCGTCAGTATGACGGCTCGGGCTGATGACTTGGCCCTGGAGCTTGCCGATCTGATTGGCGGCAAAGCGCAATATCAGCTTCTGAGCCATCAGGTGCTGGGGGATATGATCCGAAAACAACCGGCGATGGCCCCCTACCAGGGAGTCATTCAGAGTTGGGCTCGGCAGTATCTGACCTGGACTCGGATGCGCGCCGAGCTGGCACAAACCTATCACAGCCATTTCACCCAGCGCGAAATCCAGGACATGGTGTTGTTCTTCCGGACACCTAGTGGGCAAAAGTATGTGCGTTATACGCCACTGCTGCGCGAAGAGATGGTGCGGATTGGTCAGCGGCTGGCCCGCGAGCAGCAGCCGAGGTTGATTCAGATGTTGCGAGATGCTGGGGCCAAGGTCCAAGTGCAGTCACACCCACTCCCGTATTCACCCTCCAGCGCCAGCAGCGTACCAGCCCAGCACTGATACCCATCGAGGATGGGTAACCTTCTGCTCCGAGCGATAAGCTTCATGATGCCGTTAGCGCACAGCATTTTTTGTATTTACGACCACTGCCACAGGGGCAGGGTATGTTGGGTTTCAGTTTGAATGCGGCAGGGGCGGGTAAAAAGCGCCCCTTGGTGTAGAGCCACTGCCCTTGCTCCTGGACGAATGCCGAGAGTTCATGGTGCAGATGCAGGCCGTCTGCATCCTTGAACCAGGCACAAAAATCGACGCTACCCTGGCTTCCTTCTGCTTCAATATGACTTTGCAATACGACCAGAGTGAGCCAGCGTCCTTTCGTGGACTCCTCTTCCAGCTCCGCAATCGAGCACTTCGGGCGGTGGTCCGGATGCCATGTCTGCAAGACATACTGCCAATCATGAGTGACGAATGCACTGAACCGCGACCGCATCAATTGCTC
>JAGOXX010000009.1 GCA_018059485.1 Aeromonadaceae bacterium
TGGAGCTGGGTCTGCCTTACGACATGCTCTATCGTCACCCGTTCCCGGGCCCGGGTCTGGGTGTGCGCGTGCTGGGCGAAGTCAAAAAAGAGTACTGCGATCTGCTGCGCCGCGCCGATGCCATCTTCATCGAAGAGCTGCGCAAGGCCGACTTGTACCACAAGGTGAGCCAGGCCTTCGTGGTCTTCCTACCGGTACGCTCTGTCGGTGTGATGGGCGATGGTCGCAAGTACGACTGGGTCGTCTCCCTGCGTGCCGTGGAAACCATCGACTTCATGACAGCCCACTGGGCGCACCTGCCCTATGAGCTGCTGGGTCATGTCTCCAACCGGATCATCAACGAAATCAACGGCATCAGCCGCGTGGTTTACGATGTCTCCGGCAAGCCGCCAGCAACCATTGAGTGGGAGTAGGGGTGATTTGTAATTAATTGATTTTTAAAGGTTAAATTAATTACTAAACCGTTATTTCTATATTATCAATGGCATTTCACATGGCACCGCAATGGTCAGCCATGAGATAGACACCGATACCATGGAAGGCATAAGAAATGCCGACATGGTATCGGTTTTTTTGTCTGTGGCGTCTGACAAAGTTCGTCGGGGTGATGCTCATTCTGACTGTGACTCTCCGGCAAGCACCAGTACCCACTGACCTTGACGAACTCAACCCGGCGTGGCTGCCATGAGTTTCGCATTGCTTTTACTCATAACAACACCAATCGCCAATCTCAATGATATTAGCTGTGCTTATTGGTCTTATAAAAACACTACATTAGATTTATTTCTCTCCCGGTCCCACTATAAGCATCAAGCCAGCAAGCAGCACGGTATGAAATAACCGCTGCGATGCTGAACCCACGTCAACCATGACTCGAGGAATAGATCCATGACCATGAACGCCATCATCTGGCCTGAAGGCTACATCCCCGGATTTACCGAAAATTATGTTTCTAACGAGGTCATAGTCGCAGGGCTCTCTGCGGCAGAGATCTGGCCCCTGCTGAGTACCCCCTCTCTTTGGCCAACTTACTATGACAACTCCGCCAACGTGCGCTTCTACGATGACAAGGGGCCAGTACTGGCAGATGGCGACCGCTTCTACTTCGAGACGTTCGGTTTCCCAGTCGAGGCTCAGTGCAATGAATATGTGTCACCCGCCGATGGCCAACCAGGCCGCGTAGCCTGGCACGGCTGGGCAGGCGAGGAGGGCACAGAGGGTCGCCTCGACGTGCATCACGCCTGGCTGGTTGAAGATCTGGAGGGTGGCCGGGTGCGGATCCTCACCCAGGAGACGCAAAAAGGAAAACCGGCCGAAGAGTTACACAACGCCAAACCCAATCCGATGATCAACGGCCATCAGGAGTGGTTGGATGGTCTGGTGGCTGCTGCCCGCGCCAACCAAGGAGCGAAATGATGAAAGCCATTGTCGTTCGTGCTCCCGGTGGGCTTGAGCAGCTTGAGGTTCGTCATCTGGCCGATCCCGGTCAGCCGGGGCCGGGGCAAATTCGTGTTGCCGTGCATGCTACATCGCTCAACTTTCATGACTTGCTGGTTGCCAATGGCGCCATTCCCACCGAGGATGGCCGGATCCTGATGTCTGACGCAGCAGGCATCGTCGAGGCGGTCGGCGCGGGGGTTACCGAATTCAAGCCAGGGGATCATGTTGTGTCCTGTTTCTTCCCGCAATGGGCAGATGGTTTGCCATGGGATGCTGTTGGGAACTTCCGCAATACGCCAGGTGATGGCATAGACGGTTATGCCACCGAGTATGTGGTGCAAGCTGCCAGTGCTTTCACTTTGGCCCCGCAAGGGTGGACGCATGCCGAAGCCAGCACTATCACTACGGCTGGGCTGACGGCTTGGCGTGCCTTAGTGGTCGATGGACAACTCAAGGCTGGGGCCAGTGTGCTGGTCTTGGGCACAGGCGGCGTATCGATTGCGGCACTGCAGATCGCCAAGGCCATGGGGGCACGCGTCATCATTACCTCCTCCTCGAATGAAAAGCTCGAACGCGCGCTTGCCCTGGGGGCTGATGCGGTGATCAATTATCGCCAGACCCCGGATTGGGCAAAGCGTGTGCTTGAGTTTACGGGGGGGCGCGGTGTGGATCACATCGTTGAGGTCGGAGGGCCTGGCACCTTGGCCCAGTCGATCAAAGCCGTACGTGTTGGCGGACATATCGCGTTGATCGGTGTCCTGACCGGTCGCGAAGGCGCTCTGCCGACAGCCACCTTGATGGCAAAACAGGCCAAATTGCAGGGGCTAATCGTCGGTAGCCGCCGCGATCAGCAGGAGTATGTTGCCGCCCTTCAACAAACCGGCATCCGTCCGGTGATCGATCGCCGTTTTCCGCTGGAATCATTGGCTGAAGCCTTCGGTTATCAAGAGAGCGGAGCTCATTTTGGCAAGGTGGTGGTCGAATGGTGAACTGCAATATGAAACGCTCGGTGCTTGGCGTGGCGGCGATCCTGTTCGCCTCATTCGCAACAGGCGGTGTGCCCGCCCAGGCTACTTCGGCCGGTAACAAACAGAACGCCATTGTCTGGCCAGCAGGCTACTTACCTGGCACCACGGACAACTTCGTATCCAATGAGGTCATCGTCACGGGTCTTGGTGCAGCCGATGTCTGGCCTCTGCTGGCGACCGCCACGAAGTGGCCGAGCTACTACGGTAACTCTGCGGATGTACATTTTTATGATGGTAAGGGACCTGTTCTGGCCCAAGGTGACCGTTTCTTCTTCAAAACTTTCGGCTTCCCAGTCGAGGCTCAGGTGACCGAGTTCGTCCCACCAAAGCATGGCCAACCAGGCCGTGTGGCCTGGCATGGCTGGGCAGGGAAAGAGGGCAGTGCCGAGCGGCTGGATGTCATCCATGCCTGGTTAGTCGAGGATCTGGAAGGGGGGCGGGTACGCATCCTGACGCAAGAAAGTCAGAAAGGACAACCCGCACAAAAACTCGCCGCCAGCAAACCGAACATCATGATCAACGGTCACCAGGAGTGGTTGACTGGGTTAGTCGACGCCGCGCGCAAGAGCAAGGCTAAGTAACACGCCTGCCGCTGCAAACATCTTGGTATTCGCGGCGGCGCCTTGTACCACTGCAGGAGAGATAAACCATGAGTAATATTGCCTTTTTAGGCCTGGGTGCTATGGGCGCACGCATGGCCGCCAACCTCATCAGGTCCGGACATCAGGTGACAGTGTGGAACCGTACTTCTGCCGCCGCCGAACCACTGGTTGCCGTCGGTGCTCGTCAGGCTGCCACCCCAAAAGAGGCGGCAGTCGGAGCCGACTTTGTCATGGCCATGGTGAGGGATGATGCCGCCTCGCGTCAGATCTGGCTCGATCCCCACACCGGTGCCCTCGCCGGAATGAGCGCAGGGGCGATGGCTATTGAGAGTTCCACATTGACGCCGCACTGGGTGCAAGCATTGGGCCAGCAGATGACGGTGCGTGGCCTGGGTTTTTTGGAAGCACCAGTGTCAGGCTCTCGTCCACAAGCCGAAGCGGGGCAATTGATTTATCTTATCGGCGGTGAAAAACAGCTATTGGAACGAGCCAAACCGATCTTGATGGCCACAGGGTCAGCCATTCACCACGTTGGCGCTCTAGGCCATGGTGCCCTGACCAAGCTGGCCACCAATGCCTTGCTGGGCATCCAAGTCACGGCGTTGGCCGAGATCATCGGCTTGTTGCAGCACAATGGCGCCGATGTGCCAACCGTGTTAGGAGCCATAGCCGGCACCTCGGTCTGGGCGCCCGTCGCCAACTACCTTGCCAGCTCCATGGTCAACGACCATTTTGCCCCGCAATTCCCGATTGGGTTGCTCGAAAAAGATTTTGGCTATGCCATCCAGGCAGCCGGAGCCGTTGAACAAGTCCCCACCATGGCTGCCGCACGCAAGATTTTCCAGCAAGCCATAGCGCAGGGGCTGGGCGAGCAAAACATGACTGGCGTGGTCACGCTATTCAAGGCAGAAGCCAGGGCTTGAGTTTATGCTGACATAGCGTCATTGATGGCGTTTTTACCCCGCTGTTTTCATCTTTTGGATGTGGCGCACTGGGTGAACAACAGCTCTCGCAGCCAGCGATGGGCCACATCACGATGGGTTCGCTCGTGCCACGCTGCCACCTTGGTAAAGCCGGGAACCTCGATGGGTGGGTCAAACACCATCAGGTCATCCATCCCGGCAACCAACCGGCTCGGCAGTATGGCCACCATATCGCTGGCGCGCAGGATCTCGGGAAGTATGATGAAACTCTTGACCGACAAGCTGACCTGTCGCTGCTGACCCAGCTTCTCCAGCGCCTCGTCGGTCACGCCGCGAAATCCGCCTCCCGTGTAGGAGACCAGTGCATGGTCCAGCTCGCACAACTGGCTAACCGTCAGTTGCTTGCGTCCCTGCATGGCCGGATGCCCCTGGCGCAACACACAGACATAGTGTTCATCGAACAGGTTTTTGGCGTGTAGGTCGGGGGGAGTGCTCTCGGGGGTCAAGAGTGCCAGATCGATGTCGCCGCGCTCCAACTGAAGTTGGACCTGCTTATCATCAACCGGCACCAGCGCGATCCGGATATGCGGGGCCTGTTGCTTGAGTGCAGACAGAAACGGCAAGGCGACAGCGCGCAGTGCATAGTCAGTGGCGGCTATGGTAAAGGTGATGTTCGCGGTCAAGGGATCAAAGCTGGGTGGTTGCAGCAAGGCACCAATCTGGCTGATGACCTGCTTGAGTGGCGCGCTGAGCTCCAGGGCGCGCTGGGTGGGCACAATGCCGTGTTTTGCCCGGACGAACAAGGGATCGCCAAAGTTCTCGCGCAACCGGGTCAACATGCCGCTCATGGCTGGCTGGGTAACCCCCAGTCGACTGGCGGCGCGGGTTACGTTGCACTCATCCAACAATGCATCCAGGGCCTTGAGCAAATTGAGATCCAGCATAGTTATATCTTTCAAATTTATACCCTCGGCGTAGAGCTCTCTTTTATCTGTATATCACTCCACATGATGAGAGTGAATCAGGGAAGCAGCAAGGCGATGCTTGTGGCAAACAGCTTCTTGATAACAACATCCGTTTTGATCTTCCTGATGACGGTCGTGAACGGTTCTTCTGGGTCATTCTTTTTCATGTTCCACGCCCTTGAATGGTTGTTCATCACTCGTTATTGGATTGCCGAGAAAATGGTGTGCTGATCATGGATGCTCCAGAAAGCCTTGCGTTGACACAGTTGAGATGAGAACTGTGGTTCTCTACATGAATGCTCGCTTGGTTTGATAGCTACTGATACAGCAGAAAAATTTCACATGGCATTTTTCATGGCACCGCAATGGTCAGCCATGAGATAGACACCGATACCATGGAAGGCATGAGGAATGCCGACATGGTATCGGTTTTTTTGTCTGTGGCGTCTGGCAAAGTTCGTCGGGTTCATGCCCCTTCGACTTACTCTCCAGCTAACGCAGTAACGCCAGGTTCTGGTCGATCCGGCTTTGGAGCAGGCGTAGTGTCGCGGGGCTGATTGCCTGCGGCAGCAGCCTGTCGGCGATGGTTGAAAACTGACTGGCCACCTCGCTGATGGCGTCAATGGTGCGGTTAGCATTCTGTGCCGGGACTTCCGCCTCTTCGGCGAGCCGCAGCAGCGCGGCGCGATCGATGGCCAGTGCCTCACCCATCACATCCATCTGGTGATAGCCGCCTGGCCCTTCGCAGAAGGTCACGTCATAGGCCGGGGCTAGCTTCCACTGACCGGTCGGTGACATCAGGTAGGCAAAATTCTTGGGATGATCGTCCCGGTTATTGAATACCACATTGAAGACGGCACGCTCGAAGGCGAAGGCCATCTCCCGCACGTCATTGGTACAGAGTCGGGTCGCTCGCAGGAAATTAACGTAGTCCAATGCCCCCGGCGCCCGATAGTCGGCACCGGTAAAGGCGGCCAGACTCTGCATGGGGATGCGCAGGCCGTCCTGGCGGTCAAAGCGTTTGCTGGCAAAGGCTGCCAGCCCGTTGGGCAACGTGAAATATTCAGTGTCAGGAGTCTGGATGCCGCACAGCCGCAAACATTCGGCATAGACCATTTCGATGGCACACACCTCGGCGTGCTCATCCTTGGCCGGGAATTTGATGAGCCAGGCTTCGAAGCCCGGCGTGGCGGCGGTGGTAAAGGTGCCGCTGAGTGGATTGCGATAGATCAGTGCCTTGGGGCGGGCGCCTTGCGGTGAGCCGCCCATCTGCAACAGTCGCTGCAGAAATTCGCCATCCTCACCCTGCAGCACTTCCTGCACCTCAGCGGCGAGCTGGTCGAGCGGGATGTGCTGCTGTGACAATTCGCCCTCGGGTGCGACGGGCTCGAATGACATGGCTCCCATGGCATTGCTGCCAATATAGGCCAGCCGCTCCAAGGGGCCGATCCGTGCCGTGATGAGACCACGCCGTCGAAATAGCCTGTCCATCAACAGCATGCCCCAACCGTCAGGTAACGCGTCATAGACGGGCCCAGGCAGGCCTAACTGGTGCGAGGGGAAATCCCGGCGCAACGGAGGGCCTTGCAATGGCAGGGTGTAGGCGGAGAGCTCCAGGCCGCGGGATTTGGCCTCATGGCTGTACTCAAACAGGATCTGCGGACGGCCGGTGAGGGTGGTGGTCGACACCAGCGAGCCCCATAGCCAGCGTTCACCCCAGCCTTCGTAGTAGACCTTGACTTGCTCAAGCATGGCCGGGCTTCCTCTTGATGCGCTGACGTGTGGCACTCTCTTCATAGCGACGAATGTCGTCAAGGCTCTCCAGTTTAGGCAGGAACAGTGCTTCGATCTCTTTGGTCCGTCCAAGTACAATGGCGACGCGGACCAGGTTTTCGAAGCCTACATTGCGCCCGGCCTCCAAGTTGGAGACTGTATTGGTGCCGATGCCGGCGCGACTGGCAACATCCGCCTGGGTCATCTCTTGGGCCAGCCGTTCCATGCGTAGGCGTTCACACAGGCGCTTGACGATCTCTTCCGGCTTGCTGAAACCTAAATCCAACATAATGTGTCTTGTCGCGCTTTTGGTTGCTTAATACACGATATTATAGAATTAACAGCAAATTCACTCAATTCATTTAATTCCATTATTTTGTGTTTTAAATTCGTTTTAGAATGGATAAGACGCAATAAGATGGATTTAAATGAGGGGCACTGTGATTGCGGTGAACCATCGGGTGAGTAAAATTGGGTTCAAAAATGATCATCCACTGAGTCAATAAGGGTGGCAATCATTGGCCCCCTCTGACATGGGGGTTGGGCTTGATACCTACTGACAGCAGAAAAATTTCACATGGCATTTTTCATGGCATCAGCCATTCATGTTTTTTAACTAATTGAATGTAAAGTGTTTTATTGGCTAATTTACCATCGAGTGGGAAATCCCGCGTCAGGCAATAGCTGGCAGTCACCGGCAACAAGAAAAATCTAAGCCCAAGTTTGCATGGGCTTTTTTTTGAACTCTGCATTATCTGGCAACATCTGGTAGCGGTAAGCACCGCTTGAGTAGGGTATCGCGCGTGGTATCGAAGGGGGTTTTGACCCAATTTGACATCATGCAACATGGCTGTGGCCTTACGGATTTTGGTCATCAGGTTGTTATGTCAGGGTTGAGTCGAATGCCAATTACATTCGGCTCATGGAGTGAGCCGATAATCGTGCTGATTCGGCTCACCGCACATCAGGCGTCACAACAAGAATCTCCGAAGCTAAGGGTATGCTGTTCGCATCGATGGCGTTTGGTCTGAATTCGCCGGAGAACAAAACAGGCGATCTGCATCACGATTCTCTATAATGCTCGTCCTTTAGTGGCTGCGGGCGAATGGCCCGCTAGCCTGCCTGGCCGCTGGTCTGCCTAGCTGATTAGTGGCCACCCCAATTGAGAAATGGTTATGCATACTCTGGAGCAGCTGCGCTCGGGTGAGTTGAGCGGTGCTCGTCGCTTGACGTTGAGTGAAAATCTGATCTCCTTTCCCCTGGAGATCCTGAGTTTAAAAGATTCGCTGGAAGTGCTGGATCTGAGCGGCAACCAGCTCTCAGAGCTGCCAGATGCGCTGGCCGAGTGTCGCAAGCTGCGCATCATTTTCTGCTCCGAGAATAACTTCACCCGCTTGCCTGAGGTGTTGGGCCGTTGCCCGGCACTGACCATGATCGGTTTTAAGGCCAATCGCATTCGCGAGGTGCCGGCGGCGGCGTTGCCTGCCAATTTGCGCTGGCTGGTGCTGACCGATAACCAGATAGCAGCACTGCCTGATGAACTGGGGCAGTGTCACCAGTTGCAAAAGTTGATGCTGGCCGGCAATCGGCTCGAGGGCTTGCCGTCAACGCTGGCCAATTGCCAGCGCCTTGAGCTGGTGCGCCTGGCGGCCAATCGGCTGACCGCACTGCCAGCCTGGTTGCTGGAGCTGCCGCGCCTGAGCTGGCTGGCGTTTGCTGGCAACCCCTGCTGTGAGCCGCCTCAGAGAACCCAGGCGGTGACGAGCGTTCCGTGGGACGAGCTAACCCTCGGGGAGCAGCTCGGGGAGGGGGCCTCGGGCCGGATTATCTCGGCCACCTGGCAGCAGGCGTGCGGCTCTTTGTCGGTGGCGGTGAAATGTTTCAAGGGTGAGATGACCAGTGATGGTTTGCCGCAAAGCGAGATGGCGGCGTCGCTGGCTGCCGGCCGTCACCCGGGCTTAATCGAGCTGATTGGCGAGATCAGCGATCATCCCGCGGCTATTCCTGCGTTGGTGATGGCTCTGATTGACCCGGAGTTTTCCACCTTGGCTGGGCCTCCGAGTCTCGACTCCTGTACCCGTGATGTCTACGACTCCGGGGTTTCCCTGCCGCTGCCAGCCATGCTGGGCATAGCCGAAAAGGTGGCTTCGGTGGCTGCGCATCTGCACAGTCGTGGCATCCTGCATGGCGATCTCTACGGTCACAATATCCTGCACGATGGCCGGGGTGGGGCCTTGCTCGGTGATTTTGGTGCTGCCTCGTTCTACGCGCCGGGCAGCCCGTCGGGTGCGGCTCTCGAGCGTCTGGAGGTTCGCGCGTTCGGTTGTCTGCTCGAAGAGCTGATGGCCCACGGCGATCTGCCTGCTTCCCTGCGCGAGGAGCTGAGTGCGCTGATGCATGACTGTCTGCGGGCGGTGCCGACTGCCAGACCAGATTTTGCCAGCGTGCATGCCCGACTAAGGAGGATGGCCAGTTCAGCATTGGCTGCTGCTTCAACGTCTGTCGGCGTGATAGCAGAGGCTGAGTCTGTACTCAATGGTTGACAGCCATGCCCTGGGTTGCGATTTGAATTAGCATGCCATTCAGGTTGGCTCCCCGTCCGTAAGGTTTGAGCTGGGATCCCGCTGTCGCATGTGAGCGGAGGCAAGGGGGCGTGGAGCCCCCATGCCTTTGGCGCGCTACTCAGCCGTGCCAGATCTGGGATCATCCAGGCCATCCAGAGGCAATTGCGTCGGTGGCAAGGCGGAGGGCTCAGCGACTGAGCGCCGTTTACGACGCGAGCGGTCGCGGCACAGGCGCAGCACTTCCTGCCGCTCGGCGTTCGTCATCTTTTGCCAGTTAAACCGTTCCTGTCGCGAGCGAAAACAGCCAAGGCAGTAACCTCGCTCATCTGTCTGGCAGATGCCGATGCATGGGTTGCCTAGCTCGAACAGCTCTAGCTGGCTGGCCATGTCGTGTGTTAGCGGATCACGACGGCGGTGCCGCTGATGCTGACCATCAACATGCCACCGTTGGGGCCGACTACTTCATAATCGAGATCGATCCCCACCACGGCATTGGCGCCCAGGGCTGCGGCGCGCTCGGAGAGTTCGCTCATGGCAATCTCGCGGGCCTTGGCCAGCTCTTTTTCATAGGCACCGGAGCGTCCGCCAATGATGTCGCGGATGCCGGCAAAGAGATCCTTGAAGATGTTGGCGCCGAGGATGGCTTCACCGACAACGATTCCTCGGTATTCCACTATGGTCTTGCCTTCCAGCGAGGGGGTGGTTGAGAGGATCATATTTACTCCTGGCAAAGGGATGTATGGTTTGCCTTGAGCATACCAGCCGCAAGGCGGCTCGCAAACGTGCTGAATGATGAGCGTGAAGCGTGAGAGGTAAGCAGAAAAAAGGCGCAGGGAGTGCCTGCGCCGAAACGGAGTAAAGGACTTAGTCTTACCATCAATCCAGCAGCTTGCGATGCAATCGCTGAATGATCTCCTCCGCCTGGTCCTCGCGAACCAGGAAGCAGAGATTGTGGGCACTGGCGCCGTAGCAGATCATGCGAATGTTGACGTCATCGACGGCTTCAAACACACGGCTACCGGCACCACTGACTTCACTCATCCGATTACCGATGAGTGCGATCAGTGCCAAATCATGTTCCACCTTAACCTTGCACAGAGCACTGAGTTCGGCGAGGACTTCATCGCCGAGTACGGATTTGCCGCTGGATTGGCTTCCGGTGTGGTCCAGGGTCAGCGCGACGCTGACCTCGGAGGTGGTGATGAGATCAACCGAGATACGGTGGCGCGCCAGAATGCTGAATACGTCGGCCAGGAAACCGCAGGCGCCGAGCATGTTCGGGCTTTGCAGGGTCAGCAACACCTGATTGCGACGCAGAGCCACGGCGCGGAACAGCGGGGTTGATTCGGTCGTGGAGCGAACCCAGGTACCGCCCGCCGCCGGATCCTTACTGGAGCCGACAAAAACCGGGATGTTGCGACGCACCGCTGGTTGCAGCGTGGAGGGGTGCAGCACCTTGGCGCCGAAGGTAGCCATTTCGGCCGCTTCGGAGAAGCTGATCTCGGGGATTGGATGCGCGCTTTTGACCATGCGCGGATCCGTGGTGTAGATGCCAGGGACGTCAGTCCAGATCTCCAGCTCGCAGACGCTCAGGGCTTCGGCCAGCAAGGCGGCACTGTAGTCACTGCCACCGCGGCCTAGGGTTGTGGTCTGCCCTTCGGCATTGGCGCCGATGAAGCCCTGGGTGATGACATAGTGGTCAGCCAGCAGGGGAGCCATCTCTTGTTGCGCCAGAGCACGCAGTGCCTCAATGGCCGGAGTTGCCTTGCCAAAACGACTGTCGGTACGCATCACTTTGCGCACATCGAACCAGACTGACGGGTGGCCCTGCTGATTCATCAGCTCGGTGAATAGGCGGGTCGACATCAGTTCGCCCTGGGCTACGATGCGATCCACCAAGGCGGCATCGCTGGCGACGCAGGCTTGGCTCGCCAGATCCCGAACTTCATCCAGCATGTCGCGGATGGTTTGGGTCAGAGGAGCGGGTTGGCCGAGGGCATCCAGAATATGGAACTGGATATCGGTCAGGCGTTGCAGCCGATCTTCACGGGCGGCTGCATCCAGCGTGCCTTGCGAGAGCTCAACCAGCAGGTTGGTCACGCCAGCGCTGGCGCTGAGCACGACGACGCGGGTCTTGGGATTGTTGACAACCACTTGAGCGCAACGGCTCATGGCTTCTGCATTGGCGACACTGGTGCCGCCAAACTTGGCTACGCAAACCTGGTTCACGACTGAACTCCTGACGATATCTGCTAAAAAATTCCGTTTTATTTCAAATAACCAGGAGGGTAGAAACCGATCAGGCGTGGCTAGGAGGCGGGAAAAGAGATTCCTGCCAGAAGCACTTCACCGATCCGGTGACAGCCCGAGGGATTCAGCCCTCGCAGCCGACCCGCTTGTGTTCAGTAACAAGTGGGTCTCGGCGTTACTCCCCCTCGGCAATTTTCGACGGAGACTGACCTCCTCAAACTGCCTACCTGGGCAACGCGCCTCTTCTGGTCCCCGCAGGGCGGGGTGAACTGACAGAAATACCTGTAATGGCTATCCCCTGTCAATCAACAACCTGGATCTACGGCAAAAAAAAGATGTAACCGCATCCAGAAAGCCATTTCAAATTGTGATCTGGGCTGGCTTTTTTTGTTAATGGCATGAAAACATGGCCTATTTATGTGACCGGTTCCACGCTTCAAACGGTTCCACGCTGCTATATTACGCCGCGTGGAAACCAGAAATCTCCATTGCCAAAACGGGGCCGGTAAATTTGTCGGCCCCGTCTTTTTTTATATATTTTTCAACAAGATTTTTGAGCGACGCTGGTAGTTGTACAACTTCTGTTTGGCTACGGGCAGGTCGCTAACTTCAACCGGTTCAAAACCGCGCTCGCGGAACCAATGGATGGATCGGGTCGTCAACACAAACAGCTTGTGGATGTTCTGCCGCCGCGCGTGCTCTTCAATCTTGGCCACCAGGCGATCCCCTCGACTGGAGCTGCGATACTCCGGATGGATCGCAACACAGGCCATCTCGGCCATGCCGTCTTCCGGGAATGGATAGAGGGCTGCGCAACCAATCACCAGACCATCTCGTTCTATGATGCTGAAATGGTCGATCTCCATCTCCAGTTGTTCCCGAGAGCGGCGCACCAAGATCCCCTCGGCTTCCAGCGGATGGATTAGATCCAGGATGCCGCCGATGTCATCAATGGTGGCGGCGCGCGCCTGTTCGGCACTCTGCCGGACGATCTGGGTACCAATGCCATCCCGAGTGAACAACTCTTGCAGCAAGGCGCCATCTTCCTTGTAACTGACCAAATGGCAGCGCGGTACTCCGGCACGGCAGGAGGCAATGGCCGCGTGGAAATAGCGGGCGGTTCCCGAACTATCGTCACCTTGTTGTTCAAGCGCGTTGAGGTACTCTTCGGCCTGTTCGGGGAAGAGTTCGGAGACCACATGACCATCCTGGTTGATGACCCCTTGCGAGGAGCAAAATGCGATCAGCTTGTCTGCCTTGAGGTGAATGGCAACTTGGGCGGCAATCTCTTCGGCATTGACGCTGAAGCTTTCGCCAGTGACGGAAAAGCCGACCGGTGAGACCAGTACGATGGCATTCTGTTCAAGCTGACGGCGGATGCCCTCGCAGTCAATGCGCCGCACCTTGCCGCTGTGACAGTAATCGATGCCGTCATCGACGCCAATCGGTTGGGCTGTGACGAAGTTGCCGCTGACCACATTCAGCCGGGCGCCTTGCATCGGTGTGTTGATGAGCCCCATCGACAGACGAGAAGTGATCTCCAGCTGTAAACCGCCACAGACCTGCTTAATGATGCGGAAGCTGTCGCTGTCGGTGACTCGAATACGTTTGTGAAAACGTGAGCGGATACCGGCCTGGGCAAGGGAACCATCGATCTGCGGCCGCGCGCCGAAGACCAATACCAGCCGGATACCCAGACTCTGCAGCAGGGCAATATCGGCCACAATGTCGTCGAAGTTATCGTCGGCTATGGTTTCGCCGCCGATCATGATCACGAAGGTCGAACCTCTATGATGATTGACATAGGGGGTTGAGTGGCGAAACGCATTAACCAGCACAGCATCTCTTTCGCGAACCATCGGTTTATCCCTTTACCCTACAACAGAAATTGCCAATATCATCGTGAAAAACGCACGATATCGCAAGTATAAATAGTCACTAAAAGTGATTTTTTATGTCAACGCTCTCTGGCCGTTGCCCCTATCGAGTTCGAGGTGCGGCCTTGCTGAACCAAGGGGCGTTGGTGTTGCATGATGTGGCACTATGATCCGTCTCACCTCCCGATTGGCGGGATCCGCGTATGATGTTTCTATCGGGCATGTGGATGTTTTACCACAAGAAAATGGCCCTTTTCACCCATACTCAGTCGTGAATCATTGGCGAAATGCATTCTGGTGGTTCCGCGACTGTTTGGGCTTGGTTCTGCGCTGAAGTCAGGGCAAACTAGAGCCTTGTTCAACACCCAGAAAAAGGATTGCAGGATGTTAAGCAAACACGTCAGCTTTATCGTCGATCAGAAGGGTAATCGTCGGGCAGCGGTGGTACCTATCGACATCTTCGATGAGTTGATGGCGTTACAAAAAGCACTGGCAACCAGTACGCCGGGTCAGCGAGAGCGCTATTTTTTTAGTGTCAAAGGGGCTGAGGCGAGCGGTTATCCGGTAGGGCAGCGCAATAAACCGGGCTTCATGGTACTGGCGGGCTCCCGGGTTCATGGTGAGCAAGCCGACTCGTTGCGCGAGCCTGTCATCGAGCTACGACAGAATCTGTTGCAAAAAGGGGTGTTGATCATCGATGGCGCTGGCTATCTGTTCACGCAAGATCAGCTGTTCAACAGCCCGAGCCTGGCTGCCAGCCTGATCGCTGGCAATAACCGCAGTGGTCTGGATGCCTGGAGTAACCAGGAGGGCTTCACCCTCAAACAGTCTGGTTTTGGCAAGAAAGAGTAGCTGGGTCGCGTTCCGTATTGCTGATGGACCTGGGGACTCGAATGCGTGACTCTGAGGCCTTGTTGAGTCGCAGAGCTATTTTTGTCTAAGCCGCGGGGCTAGTTGCTACCCATGGTCATCGGGAGTCTGTTTGCCTACGTCGTCCAGTTCCTATCAAACCCTTGATGGATTCATCCTGACTCGGCAGAGTCAGGATCGGCGTGTATTTCCGGCGACGGATGAACACAATGTCGTGCTCCTGTGGCTGGCTACGGCGCGTGGCCCGGTGCAGCTCGTCTACTCAGGAGATGAGGCGCAATTCCTGCTGGCACAAGCCGATCAGGAGCAGGCTCTGCAGCTATTTCGCCACCATGGGATTCGCGGGCGCTTGCGGCATTCGGGCCTTCTTAGCTTCTCTGGCGAGCCGCTACTGGCCTGCTGTTTTCCAACTCTAGCGCGCACCCATCGGGCGCGCGAACTGCTGCAGCTGCATGGCATCCGGGTACTCGAAGCCGATATTCGTCATGTCGAGCGGGTTCTGATGGAGCGCTTCATCACGGGGAGTGTGCGGGCGAGCGGTATCCTCACCAATCGCAATGGCCACTGGCAGATGCAGGCTCAGACGTTGGAGCCCTGTGATTATCGTCCGGCATTCACCACTATTTCCCTCGATGTTGAGTGTTCAATGTCCGGTGAGCTCTATTCGGTTGCCCTGCAAGGGCTGGGGCGTGATGGCCGCCCGATAGCTCACGTGATTCTGATCGGTGAGTCCCAGCCCCATGCCGAAGCATTCGACATTCACTGGGTCGCCGATGAGCGGCAGCTGCTGCTGGCGTTGGGGCCGCTCCTTCAGCGTCTCGATCCGGACTTAATCATTGGCTGGAATGTCGTCAACTTCGATTTTCAGTTGCTGATCCGCCGCGCCGAGTTGCATCAACTCGTGTTGCGCTGGGGGCGTGGTGCCGAGCCAATCCGCTGGCGTCCGGGACGCGAGGAGGGACAACAGGGCCAGGTGACCGTCCCGGGACGGGTGGTACTCGATGGGGTGGCGACCCTCAAGTCGGCAACCTGGCAATTCGACAGCTTCAGCCTGGAGTTCGTGGCTCAGAGTCTGCTGGGGCGAGGGAAGGCGATCGACGAGGTTGATGATCGCGGTTCGCGGATCGGTGAGCTGTTTCATCACGATAAGTTGGCGCTGGCGCGTTACAACCTGGAAGATTGTCGCCTGGTCAGTGACATCTTTGCCCATTGCCATCTGATCGAATTTGCGCGTCTGCGTAGCCAACTGACCGGGCTGGAGATGGATCGCTATGGTGGCTCGGTGGCGGCATTTAGCCATCTGTACTTGCCTCATCTGCATCGTCGTGGCTATGCGGCGCCGGATCTGGGCACGATTGCCGGGGCGCCATCTCCCGGCGGCTACGTGATGGATTCCCGCCCCGGCTTGTATAAGCATGTCCTGGTTCTTGACTACAAGAGCCTCTATCCGAGCATCATCCGCACCTTTGCCATTGATCCGTTGGGCTTGATTCTGGGTCTGCAGGAGAGTGGACAAACAGCGTTGTCACCTGGCCAGCTGCCGCCGGTACCTGGGTATCTCGGCGCCCATTTTTCACGGCATGACCCCATATTGCCAAGCCTCATTGCGCGCTTGTGGCTCGAGCGGGACAAAGCTAAGTCCCTGCAGAACGATGCTCTGTCGCGGGCGATAAAAATCCTGATGAACTCCTTCTACGGCGTCCTGGGGTCGACCGGCTGTCGCTTCTTCGATCCTCGATTGGCCTCGAGTATCACGTTACGCGGCCAGTGGATCATGCTGGAAACCAGGAAGTGGCTGGAGCAGGCGGGTCATCAGGTGATTTACGGTGATACCGACTCGACCTTTGTCTGGTTGCAGCGGGAGGCCGATGCCCAGCAAGCCGAGTCGATTGGCCGACAACTGGCCGCTGGCGTCACCGACTATTGGCGTGAGCGGTTGGCTCAGGAGTTTGGGTTGGACTCCTGCCTGGAGTTGCAGTTTGAACGTCACTACCGTCGCTTTTTGATGCCAACCATCCGGGGAACCGAGATTGGCAGCAAGAAACGCTATGCCGGATTGGAAGGTGAGGGGGAGCAGGAGCAACTCATCTTCAAAGGGCTGGAGACGGTACGCACCGATTGGACCGAGCTGGCCAAGCAGTTTCAAAAAGGACTCTACCAGCGCATCTTCCATGATGAGGATCCAGGCCCCTTCATCGCAGAGATGATCCACAAGACGCGCAGTGGAGAGGTTGACGACTGGCTGGTCTATCGGAAGCGGCTGCGTCGTCGACTCAGTGACTATCAGAAGAGTCAGCCACCTCACGTCAGAGCCGCCCGTCTAGCCGATGAGGCCCGCATCCGCGCCGGGCAGGATCCGCGTTATCAGCAGCGCGGCACCATCGCCTATGTGATGACGACACAGGGCGCCGAGCCGTTGGAGTGTCGCACCGCGCCGCTGGATTATGAACACTACGTCCAGAAGCAGCTCAGACCGGTGGCCGAGGCCATATTGCCCTTTGTTGGTCTGAATTTCAGTGCCTGGTCCGATGGCCAGTTGCCGCTGTTTTGACGGACGGTTCCTTATCCTCCCGCCAGCTTGACGGTGAATCCAGCCTTGATGAGTTCGGCCTGGATCAGGTCACGCTTATCGCCCTGAATTTCGATGATGCCATCCTTGATGGCGCCCCCTGTGCCGCATTTTTTCTTCAGCAGGGTCGCCAGCTCCTTTTGCCGTTCAGTCGGTACGCCATGAATGGTGATGACTCCGGCTCCCTTGCGCCCCTTGTTTTCCCGACGCAGACGAACAATTCCGTCTTGAGGAAAGGGTGAAGCAGAGCTGGCCGTTGGCTTGGTTGAATCGGCAACAAAGCCGCTATCTGTGGAGTAGACGAGACGAGAATTGGGATCAGACATGCAGAGGCTCCTCATAACTGGCAGGGGAGTATAGCCAAGGTTAGCGTTGAAAAAACTGCTTTATTTTGTGGACATTCGCTCTATAATTCCGTCAGTGATAATTGTTATCAATAAGATTATGGAGCACGGCTTATGCGTTTGAGTGATGTTCAGCCGGGACAATCAGCCCGGGTTTTGAGTCTGGGAGCCCTGGATGCACCCATGCGCCGTAAATTGATGGCGATGGGGTTATTGCCGTGCAGCGAAGTTCGCTTCATCCGGAGTGCTCCTCTGGGTGATCCATTGCAGATTTCGACCGGGGGAATCACCCTCTCGGTGCAAAAGGCCCTGGCGGCCCAGATTGAGGTTGAAAGCCTATGAAATGGAATTTGATGACAGTTGGCAACCCCAACAGTGGCAAGACCTCGCTGTTCAATGCTCTGACCGGTGCCAATCAGCAGGTTGGTAACTGGAGTGGCGTTACGGTCGATAAGAAGAGTGGGCATTTCGCAGCCGGAGACGATGAGTACCAATTGATGGACTTGCCGGGTATCTATGCGCTGGAGAGTCGGGATAGCTCCATCGATGAACAGATCGCCTTCCGCTATGCCATGACTCACAAACCCGATCTAGTGATCAACGTCATTGATGCGACCGCCCTGGAACGTTCCTTGTTGCTGACGTTGCAACTGCGTGAACTCGGTTTACCGGTCTTGGTGGTACTGAACAAATATGACGTGATGCGCAAACGCCGTCAGTCGATTGATGTGCCAGCCTTGAGTCATGCTTTGGGTTGCCCTGTGGTGGCCTTGTCGGCTTATAACCGCAAGGAGATTACTGCGCTCAAGGAGCAGTTGCCTCAGTTGATCTCGCAAACGGCGGTACCGCCTCTGGTTCTGGATTATGGCGAAACGATTGAATCTGCCGTCATCGAGTTGTTACCCCAGATCCATCACGGCCATCTGGCGGCTCGTGGTTGTGCCTTGCGTCTGCTTGAAGGGGATCCGGTACTGGATGAGTCATTGCAGTTGACCGGGCAGCCGGCGATTGCCGCCTTGATACAACGCACCCAGCAACAGGTCGATATGGATCTTAGCCTGGCCGATGTTCGCTACGGATTTATTCATGAACTGGCTCGTCCTTGTGTCGTGCAGCATGGCAAGTTAGGTGTCAAAGGATCGGAGCGTCTCGATGCCTTGGTTTTGAACCGTTGGTTGGGGATCCCCATCTTCCTGGCGGCCATGTATTTGATGTTCCTCTTTGCCATCAATTTTGGTAGTGCCTTCATCGACTTCTTCGATGTTCTGGCCGGCGCTCTGTTTGTGGATGGACCTCGCCACTGGTTGGGGCTGCTCAATACGCCGGAATGGCTGATTTCGGTAGTCTCGGATGGCATCGGTAGTGGTATGCAGACGGTGGCGACCTTTATCCCAGTCGTCGGATTTCTCTACCTGTTTCTCGCCGTGCTGGAAGCCTCGGGTTATCTGGCCCGGGCCGCCTTTGTGGTGGATCGGCTCTTGCGCCGCTTGGGTCTGCCAGGTAAGGCGTTTGTCCCCATGCTGATGGGATTTGGTTGCTCGGTGCCGGCCTTCATGTCAGCGCGAACCCTCAACGCCGAGCGTGAGCGGCTGACAACGACGGCAATGGCGCCATTTATGTCTTGTGGTGCTCGTTTGCCGGTTTATGCCCTGTTTGCGGTGGCCTTTTTCCCGCAATCCGGGCAAAACATTGTCTTTCTGCTCTACCTCATTGGCATAGCCATCGCGATTGTAACTGGACTGGTATTGCGCAAGACGCTATTGCCGGGGCGTAGCAGTTCGATGCTGATGGAAATGCCTGACTATGAGTTGCCGCGGCCAAGCTATGTGCTGATCAAGACCTGGCACAAGCTGCGCAGCTTCGTACTGGGGGCGGGCAAGACTATCGTGCTGATGGTGGCCGTGCTGAACCTGTTCAACTCGCTGGGATCGGATGGCAGCTTTGGTAATCAAAATACAGACAAGTCGCTGTTGAGCCAGGCGGCTGCGTTTATCACCCCAGTGCTCTCACCGCTGGGCATCCGTGATGACAACTGGCAGGCAACGGTCGGCATTGCGACCGGTATCTTTGCCAAGGAGGCCGTGGTTGGCACGCTCAACAGCCTCTACCAAACCCAGAACGCGGAAGATGACGGTGAATTTAGCCTGACAGACTCGTTCCATGAAGCGGTTGCGACCATTCCGGCTAATCTGGCGGCCATCAATCCGTGGGATCCGGCAGGCCTGGAGTTAGGTGATCTGCAGGATCAGGCGGCCATGGCTGAAGAGCAGGAGGTGGATCTCTCAACCTTTGCCAACATGCAGAGCCACTTTGATGGTCAGGTCGGTGCCTTTGCTTACCTGTTGTTTGTCCTGCTCTACATGCCCTGTGCCGCGGCGATGGGCTCTTTGGTCCGCGAATCGGGTCGCAACTGGGCCATCTTCACGGCGATGTGGTGCAATCTGATGGCCTTCATGGTGTCAACGCTCTACTACCAGTTGGCGACTTTTAGCCGTCATCCGGCCCAGAGTCTGGCCTGGGTTGCCTTCTACGCCGTGGTGGCGGTGCTGACCTGGTGGGCTATGCATCGCAAGGGCGATATCCTGGCTCATAAGGTGGTGCAGGTATGATAGTCCGTGATGTCGGTAACCTGTTGGCCGAGCGTGGGCGCATGAGTCTGCGCGATCTGGCTCGTCACTTCGATACGGCCGAGGAGGCGATGGATGCCATGCTTGGCGTCTGGATGCGCAAGGGGCGGATCCGCAAGGTCAGCCAGAGTGGTTGCAGTGGCCGTTGCTGTGGCGCTCGTGAAGAGACTCAGTACGAGTGGCTACCCGAAGGGCAGATTGGTCTGGTGCAGAAGCATTAGTCTCTTTCTTGAGCCGATGAACCATGAGAATGGCCCGCAGTGCGGGCCATTTTTTTTCCTGCCCCCTCATCGTATTGATCATCGGACTGTGATTTCGCCGAACATGAATGGGGTGGCGGGAGCAATTTGTAAGCCGACCATAGGTATCTGAAGGGATTCCTTTGAGCTACTAGGTTTTGCGGCCGCATGCCAGCATAGGCAGCCGACGTGGGCTTGGGCATAATAGCGGCCTGAACCGGAGGGGCTATGCAACAGCAAGAGGATGAACAGTGGATGCGCTACGCCATGCAGTTGGCGCAGCGAGCCGAAGAGGCCGGAGAAGTACCGGTTGGTGCCGTACTGGTGCATGAGGGCCAGGTGGTGGCCGAAGGGTGGAACCTGTCGGTTTGCGAGCATGATCCGACGGCCCATGCCGAGATCCGGGTCTTGCGGGCGGCTGGTCAGCAAGTCGGCAACTACCGGTTACTGGATACCACCCTGTATGTGACACTGGAGCCCTGCATCATGTGTACCGGGGCACTGATCCATGCGCGGATTGGTCGTTTGGTCTATGGTGCCGCCGATTTGAAAACCGGTGCCGTGCAGTCGGTCTTTTCGCTGCTGGGCGATCCGCGCCACAACCATCAGGTCGCAGTCACCGGCGGGGTTCTGGCGGATGCGTGCAGTCAGCAGCTCAGTTCGTTTTTTGCCCGGCGACGCGAAGAAAAGCGGGCCGAACGTCGAGCCCGGCAGGCGCTGGAGACAAATGCATCGGTGGTAGGCGGTGCTAACTCTGATACCAAGGGATGATTTGGTTCATCCCTTGGCCATGACTCTGAGGTTACACAATCGGACTAGGGGTCAATGATGATCCGATAAGGCAGGATGTGTTCCCATTGAACCAACCGTTGGTGGCAGGGATGCCGCCATCGAGCCCCATGGATGGGTTTACGGCGTGTTGGTGAAAGGGAACCTTCCTGCATTTTTCCTCAAGTGAACAGCAGTGGGCTAGGGGTTAGTCGGCAGCCATTCCAGCTCCCAGCCATGATTCAGCAGGTACTGTTGCTCGCGCTCCAGGTTTTGCATCAATAGACGGTTCTCTTCGCACCAACTGGCGGGTAAAAAGAGTCGGCATAGACGTCCTTCGGCCTCCAGGCGCAGGGGGGGCAGCAGATGGTCGAGGCGTCGGTGGTGGAGGGCTACCGCCAGTCGCAGCAGACGGATCACCCGCCAGATCGACTCATCGTCATAGTTGGGAATGGGCATGAAATCCTGTTTGCGGATGGCCTTACGGTGAAACCGCACCAGGGTTGCTAGCAACTGTTGCTCTTCCTGATCAAAGCCCGGTAGATCCGAATTCTCCAAGATATAGGCCGAATGACGCTGGATGGCACTGTAGTTGATGGCTAGTCCGGTCTCATGCAGCATTGCCGCCCAGCAAAGGAGCGGACGATAGAGTTCGGCATCGAGCTGCCAGCTCTTGGCGACCTGATCAAACAGCACCTGAGCCGTGGCCTCGACCCGGGCAGCTTGGGCCTTGTCGATGTGATAGAGATCGGCGACGCCAAAGGCCGTGCGGGCACGAATGTCTTGGTGCTGACGCTGCTCAAACTCATACAACAAGCCTTCACGAAGCGCTCCGTCGGAGTACTCCATGCGTTCTATGCCCAGGGTGCGGAACAGAGCAATCAGGATGGCGACCCCAGAGGCAATCAGCGGGCGTCGATCCTCGGTCAAGCCAGGCAGCTCGAGCAGTTCGACCCGTTTTTGCTCGACCATCTGCAGCTTGAGCTGCTCGAGTCGCTCCAGGGTGATGATGCCGTCGTCATGACGCGCCACCAGCAGTTCACGCACCGTCTTGATGGTGCCTGAGCTGCCGAGGCAGGTGGTCCAGCCCAACTGCTGATATTGGGTGATGATCGGTTCCAGCTGGTGGGAGGCTTCTAAAATAGCGGCGTTAAAGTATTTGTCGCTGAGCTTGCCCCTGGCAAAAAACTGCTTGGTGAAGGTCACACATCCCATCTTGCGGCTGGTCAATGCCAGCGGTGTGAAGCGCTCACCTATGATGAGCTCTGTGCTGCCACCGCCGATATCAATGACCAGTACACGTCCTTCTAGATGCTGGGTGTGCGCGACGCCTTGATAGATCAGACGCGCCTCTTCCTGCCCCGAGATGATGTTGATCGGATGCTGCAGCAGGGCGCGGGCCCGGTCGAGAAAGACCTGAGCATTGCTGGCGGCGCGCAGGGTGTAGGTACCCGTGATGCGCACCGCATCTGGGCAAAATCCCTGCAGCCGCTCGGCAAACAGAGCCAGGCAATCGAGTCCGCGCTGCATGGACTCTTCGCTCAGGCATTTATGCTCATCCATACCTTCTGCCAGGCGAACCCGCTGTTTCAGCCGGTCGACGATTTGCATTCGGCCATCCAGCACGCGAGCCACCACCAGATGGAAACTGTTCGAGCCCAGATCGATGGCAGCTAGCAGATTACTCGGCATTCGGTTGTTGCTCCTGCTGCTTGAGGTAGTCATGGATGGCAATCTGTGAGCGCATCTTCTTGCGATTTCCCCGAGGCACATAGTTGTTGCTCTGTGCCGCATCTATGCAGCGTGCCTTGGTAGTGTCATTAAACTGCAGCTCTATGATGTCCAGAATGCGTTGTCGTAGCGTCTCATCATAGATCGGGGTGCCGACTTCGATGCGGAAATCGAGGTTGCGGGTCATCCAGTCGGCGGAGGAGATATAGACCTTCGGCTGGTCATTGTTGTGGAAGACCATGACGCGCGGATGTTCAAGATAGCGGTCGATGATGCTGATGACCTCAATGTTGTCGCTGATACCGGGTAGACCGGGAACCAGCGAGCACATGCCGCGGATGATCATGCGGATCTTGACACCAGCCTGGCTGGCAGCATACAGGCGGCTGACCATACCCTTATCGACCAGGTTATTGATCTTCAGGGTGATTTTGGCCGGTAACCCCGCCTTGGCATTACTTATTTCACCATCGATCAGGCTGTAGAGATTGCGGCGCGAATTGATGGGGGATACCAGCAGGTGGTTAAATTTGAAGCGTTGGAACGGGTGCTCGATGAATTCGAAGACGCTGTAGACCTCGGCGGCAATCTCCTGATTGCGGGTAAACAACGCGAAGTCGGTGTAGATCTTGGCGGTCTTCTCGTTGAAATTACCGGTGCCGATATGGGCATAACGCACCGTTTGCCCATCTTCCTTGCGGCTGATGAGGCAGAGCTTGGAGTGGATCTTCAGGCTTGGTACCCCGAATAGCACTTTGACGCCTGCTTCGGTCAGTCGGCGGGCCCAGTTAATATTGGCGGCCTCATCGAAGCGGGCCTGCAATTCGACGACTACTGTGACCCGTTTGCCGTTGTTAGCCGCATCGATCAGCGAGTCGATGACCCGGCTCTGACTGGCAACCCGGTAGATGTTGATTTTGATCGAGGTGACGGCCGGGTCAAATGAGGCTTGACGCAGCAGTTCGGTGAAATACTGGAATTTGTGGTACGGGTAGTAGAGCAAAATATCTTGCTGGGCAATGGCCTGGAACAGCGTCAGATGGCGGTCGAATTCGCGGCAATTGAGCGCCGAGA
>JAGOXX010000065.1 GCA_018059485.1 Aeromonadaceae bacterium
ACCGCACTCGAGTTCCCGCTCCCGCTGGCACTCTGCCAGATAGATGGCGGCCAGAACCGGGGCTTGCTGATGATACTGATCGACAGCTTTCGGCACCATCAATTCTAGGGTTTTGAGCGTCTTCGCCTTGCGAAAACGGCGCAGCCAATAATCTTTGCTTTCCAGTTCGAGAGCGGTCGGTTCTAAGGATTCAGTCTGAGACATGTGGGCTTCAATGAATTGAGACAAAGGGGGAAATAGGACTCCCGGCCATGACGGCTCGCCGAGAGTCTACACACAATTAGATCTTGGGAACAAACCCTACGGCTTCATAAACCTTCTGCAGGGTGACCTCGGCCCGGGCTCGCGCCTTATCGGCGCCGCGGCTGAGGACTGCCAGCAGGTGGGCCTCGTCGGCGCGCAGAGCCTGATAACGCTGTTGTACCGGCTCCAGCAGAGCAACCACGGCCTCGGCGGTTTCGCCCTTGAGATGACCATACATCTTGCCAGCAAAATGTTGTTCCAGCTCGACGATGGGGCGCCCGGTAGCGCCATGCATCAGGGTCAGCAGATTCGAGACACCAGCCTTCTCTTCCAGATCGAAACGGACCACAGGCGGCTCTTCGGAGTCGGTCATCGCCCGCTTGATCTTCTTGGTGATGGATTTCGGATCCTCAAGCAGCCCGATGATGTTGTTCTGGTTATCATCCGACTTGGACATCTTCTTGGTCGGCTCTTGCAGACTCATTACGCGGGCGCCCTGCTCGGGAATGAAAGGCTCCGGCATCGCAAACACATCCCCGTAGAGAGAGTTGAAACGATACGCCACATCACGGGTCAACTCCAGGTGTTGCTTCTGATCGTGACCGACCGGAACCTGATTGGCCTGATAGAGCAGTATGTCAGCGGCCATGAGGACCGGATAGTCAAACAAGCCAACGTTGACGTTGTTCTCGTAACGCTGGGACTTGTCCTTGAACTGGGTCATGCGGGAGAGCTCACCCATCTGGGTATAACAGTTCAGCACCCAACCCAATTCGGCGTGTTGCGGGACATGAGATTGCAGGAAGACGGTACTCTTCTCCGGATCGATGCCGATGGCCAGATAGAGGGCTGCCGCATCCAGGCAGGCCTGGCGCAGCGCTTGCGGATCCTGACGTACCGTGATGGCGTGCAGATCCACGATGCAATACAGGCAATCGTAGTCATCCTGCATGCGCACCCATTGACGCAGGGCTCCCATGTAGTTGCCAATGGTCAGCTGCCCGGAAGGTTGGGCACCGCTAAAAACGATTGGTTTAGTCATTCGCGTCGCAATTCCTTGTCAGTTGGCCAGCAACAGATCGCCGAGCTGGCAAAAATGGTCCATGACCCAGTCCGGTTTGCTCACCGCTATGGGTTCACCATGGTTATAGCCGTAGGTCAGGCCAATCACCGGCATTCCCGCCGCCTTGGCCGCCAACACATCATTTTTCGAGTCGCCCACCATGACAGAGCGCTCTGGCGCTACCTGTTGGGTATGGCAGACATGGAGTAAGGGTGCAGGATCGGGCTTGCGTTGGGGCAACAGATCGCCCCCGAGCAGTTGATCAAACAATGGCATCAAGCCAGCCTCTTGCAACAGTGGCGCAACGAACGGATGGGGCTTGTTAGTCACCACAGCCATGCGATAGCCAGCAGAGCGTAACCGCTGCAAGGTCGCCAAGACGCCAGGGAACAGAGTGAAATCACGATCCAGACCCGCCAGATAGCGTTCATCGAACTTCTGTCGCACGCGAGTCACCAGCGCCTCGTCCATCTCGCCCTGCAGATCGTAACGACGCTGGATGGCCCGCCGCAGCAGGATATCGGCGCCGTTGCCGATCCACTGTTTGACCTGCTCGAGGGTGACCCCAGGCAAACCACAGCCCTGCAGCGCCGCATCAACCGCCAAATAAAGCTGAGGCACGCTATCGACCAGAGTGCCATCCAGATCAAACAGCAGCAGATCGATATCAGAACGCTTGCGATGGAGCTCACTCATGGGCTTTGGCTAACTCGGCTCGCATCTGGGCAATGACCGCCTGGTAATCGGGCTGGCTGAAAATTGCCGAGCCTGCGACAAACATATCGGCTCCGGCAGCAGCAATCTCGCGGATATTGTCCACCTTGACGCCACCGTCGATCTCCAGACGAATATCGCGACCGCTGGCATCGATCAGCTGACGCACCTGGCGCAACTTATCCAGCGTCCCCGGGATGAAGCTCTGACCACCAAAACCCGGGTTGACCGACATCAGCAGGATCACATCCAGCTTATCCATCACATAGTCCAGATAGTGCAACGGGGTCGCCGGATTGAAGACCAGGCCGGCCTGGCAGCCATGATCCTTGATCAGTTGCAGGGTGCGGTCGATATGCTCGGAACACTCCGGATGGAAGGTGATCAACGAAGCCCCCGCCTTGGCAAAGTCCGGGATCAGGCGATCGACCGGCTTGACCATCAGATGCACATCGATCGGGGCCTGAATGCCATAGTTGCGTAACGCCTGGCACACCATGGGACCTATGGTCAGGTTCGGCACATAGTGATTGTCCATCACATCGAAATGAACCACATCCGCCCCGGCCGCCAGCACACGGGCCACATCTTCACCCAGACGGGCAAAGTCAGCGGAAAGGATGGATGGGGCAATCAGGAACTCTTTCATTTGGGCAATCATCCAAAAATTAGCGGTAAAAAACGGTCAAATTTTACTTCAAGGTAGAGTCCGACTCTAGCCACAAACAGATGGCCAGACTAGTCAAATGTCATTCCCGGCAGATACAGAGCCAGCAACTCACCAACCTTATTGCGATTCCCGGCACTGCGGCTGATGGTACGCTTGACTTGGATCTCATCCAACGAGGCGCCGCGATAGAGTTCATAGGTCAGGGCAGTCGCATGATTGCTAATCAGCACTGGAACCTGCCGCTCCTGAGCGGTATGGCGAGCCAAGCGAGCCAGCAACGCCTGATCATCCAGAGAAAAACCCTTGGCTGCATACGTCGTGAAATTAGCCGAACTAGAAAGCGGCACATAGGGCGGATCGCAATAGACCACATGGTCGGCTTCCAATCGTTCGAAGGTCTTGGAGTAGCACTCACAGATGAAGGTGGCTCGCTGCGCCTTTTCGGCAAAGGCCCACAATTCAGCTTCCGGAAAATAGGGGGCCTTGTACTTGCCAAAGGGGACATTGAAGCCCCCCTTCTTGTTGTAACGACACAGGCCATTGTAGCCATGGCGATTCAAGTAGAGGAACAGGGCAGCCCGCTCGCGAGCCTCATGACACTGGTTGAAGGCTGCTCGGAGTTCGAAATAGGCATCCCGCTGGTTATTCACCGGGCAAAACAACGCTCGAGCCTGCTGAATCACCGCCTCCGGGGCACTCTTTAGCAGGTTGTAGAAATCAATCAGATCCGGATTGATATCAGCCAGCAGGTAGGCCTCATAGTCGGTGTTGAGAAATACCGAACCGGCCCCGACGAAAGGCTCGACCAACACTCGCCCCTGCGGCAAGCGAGCCGTGATCGAGTCGACCAGGGCATATTTGCCACCGGCCCATTTGAGGAATGCGCGCGTTTTTTTCATCGGTGTTTTGTCATGCTACAAGCGGTCACTCGCCACAAAAAAGGGGGCGCATTGTAGCCCCCTCACGAAGTCGAAACCACGACTCTGGTTATTTCATCTCTTTTTGCACCTGGCCGAACGATTTTGGCCAAGGCTGACTCTGCCGCAGAGCCGAAGGCATGGCATTGATAGCCAGCTTAGCCTGCTTGGCGGAACCATATTCACCGAGAATCAGAACATACCAGGGCTTGCCATTATGTTCGGTCTGGTAGATCCAGTAACGGCCAGGCAAGCGATTCTGCTTGGCATAGTTCACTAACGGCGAAGCCTCACTGCCTGCCGAGAGCTGGATCGTGTAGCTACGCAGCGGCTTCTGCTTGATCTCTGTATTGCTACCCATGGTCGGAACTGCCGATGGCACCGTAGTTGGCGTTTTAGTGGTCGCCTTGACCACCGGCTTGGCAACGGATTTGTCGACGGACGGTGTGGTTTCCGTCGGAGTGGCGGCACTCGCCGGCACAGAGGTTTCCGTCGCGGTAGCGGCACTGCCTGATTTCGGCAACTGGCCAGATTTGAGCTCATCAGCCAATGGCTGCATCTGTTGCAGCGAAGTGACGGCCCCGGAGACAGGAGCCGTCATCACGGCACCAGAAACCGTAGACTCTGCAGCAGATACCAGCTTCCCGGCGCGTTGGTCGGTCATGATCTGCTTTACGACGTGGTCAGCAATCACCACTCTGTGCTGATCAGCTGGCAGCTTGGCATCGAGATCGGCTTGGCTCACCGCATCGCCTGGCAATGGGGCCTTATCCTCCACCGTCTGGATACTCTGCTCGGCAGGAATCACGGTGGCAGGAGCGGCCGAAACCACAGGAGCCGGAACATCCGCCGCAGGCAGAACTGGCTTTTCGGTCAGAAGTGGTGGTAAAACCCAACTCAGCAGCAGCACGAGAGCAGCTACCACAGCGACCGATGCCACAACTTTATGGGTCGGTAAATGGGCTCTCTTCGAGGGGCTTTTCTTGCTCATAATACTCTCCGCAAGGGCAACAATTTGACCCGGATTACCCGCACACAAGCGTAACTTGTCTGCCAACGCAGCCGGATTCGGCAACAGTGCATAATAGTCGGCCCGACGCAGGCAATACTCCAGCAATGCCATCTGTTCATCAGTAGGCAGCGGCTCGACATCCAGCTCGAGAGCAGGACCGGCATGACCATCCAGCCTATGCGCCTGGGACTCGCACCAAGGTGCCGAGCCACAGAGTAACACACTGATTTTATGTGGCTGCGGCAAGGCTGCATTAATGGAATACAAATCCCAAAGCTCGGAAACCAGCCCATCGACTGCCTGATCGGCATCATCAATCACCAAGAGCAGCGATTTGGGCTCAGGGCCCAGAATGCGAAACAGGGAGTCTACACAGCTATCTTCTGGATTAAAAACGGCCGATGGAACCAGTTGGGAGATGAGAACTTCACGGAGGCGTAGCAGAGGCTGCACAGCCTGACAGCTCAAAAATGCCACACGCCAGGGGGCATCAAACATCGACAGCAACTGTTCACACAGCAGTGTGCGACCGCTACCCGTGGCGCCAGACAAGAAAATAAAGGGGGAAGAAAAAGCCAGCACATGGTGCAGGCGCGACCTAAGCTGCGCCTGAGAAGCAAGATCTGGCAATTTCTGTGCGTTCACGCTCGATGATCCGCATCGATGACGGTGAGCAGTAGTTGCTCAGTGACATCAGCAAACACGTCGGCGCGACCAATGTCCGTGGGCAGCACCAGGCGTAACTTACCAGACAGCACCTTTTTATCGCGCATCATATGTTTGATAAACGCCGGATAATCCATGCTCGCAGGAGCCACTAGGGGAAGTTGCGCTGCAGCAAGCAGAGCCCGAATGCGGGCTACCTGCTCCTGTACCAGCAGACCCAGACGGAAAGAGGTCTGAGCCGCGAGCAGGATGCCAGCGGAAACGGCCTCACCGTGTAACCAGTTGCCATACCCCTGTTCAGCTTCAATCGCATGACCGAAGGTGTGCCCCAGGTTCAACAGAGCACGCACCCCCGTCTCCGTCTCATCCTGAGATACGACTTCGGCCTTGATGCTGCAACACTTCAGGATTGCCTGGATCAGCATGCCGCTGTCCAGAGCCATTAACCCATCCATGTGGGATTCAAGCCAGGAGAAAAATTCAGCATCCCAGATGATGCCATATTTAATCACCTCAGCCATACCCGCCGAGAGTTCACGGAGCGGCAACGTCACCAGACAATCCGTATCGATGACAACAGCCTTCGGTTGATAGAAGGCTCCAATCATATTCTTGCCCAGCGGGTGATTAACCCCTGTCTTGCCACCAACCGATGAGTCAACTTGCGACAACAGCGTGGTCGGAATCTGGATGAAGGGTATCCCGCGCTGATAGCTAGCCGCCGCGAAACCAACCAGATCACCGATGACACCGCCCCCAAGAGCGATCAGGGTAGTATCACGACCATGCCGTCCTTCGAGCAGGGCGGTCATGATCTGGTTGAAGCTATCCAGAGTCTTATAGGCCTCGCCATCCGGCAGTATGCAGGTATCAACCTGGTAGCCATCCAGCGTCTGCTTTACCCGCTCCAGATAGAGGGGTGCCACGGTCTCATTGCTGACCACCATGACCCGCCGCCCGCAAATTGCAGGAGTGAACAACTCACGGTGGCCCAGCAAGCCAGATCCAATGGAAATGGGATAACTTCTATCAGCGAGATCTACATTCAACCGTTCCATGGCCGCTCCGTCGGAAAATTACAGCCCGAGCAGTTGCGCAATCTGATTGGCAACTAGCTTGGCACTCTGTTCATCGGTCCGGACTACATAATCCGCAACCTCTTGATAGAGAGGTTCACGCTCCTCGGCCAGACGGATCAGAACATCCCGAGGATCTTCTTCTGTCTGCAGCAGAGGGCGCCGCTTATCCCGCTGGGTACGCGCAAACTGTTTTTCAATTGGCGTTTCGAGGTAAACCACGATACCCCTGGCAGAAAGACGATTGCGAGTCTGAGTGCTCTTGATCGCACCACCACCCGTAGCCAGTACGATACCCTGCATCTCGGTCAGATCGCCAATGACCTGCTCTTCCCGTTTGCGAAAGCCCTCTTCGCCTTCCACATCAAAGACCCAGGCGATATCAGCCCCGGTCCGGCGCTCGATCTCTACATCCGAGTCATAGAACTCCATATGTAATTGATCGGCGAGGTGTTTACCGATAGTGCTCTTACCTGCCCCCATGGGGCCCACAAGGAAAATATTGCGTTTTTCAGCCATTTTATTCGTCAATAGTCAAAACAAACCTGCCCGCATTAGTGGCGGGAACCCAGGACAAAAAATCCCTAACGTTCGAAACTGGACGGGGAATTATGCAGCAGCGACCAGATGATGGCAACCGGACATAAAAAAACCCGGCTTCTCGCCGGGTTTTTACACTATCCAACAGAGCTGTTGTTAGATGGATTCTACAACAATTTTCGGTGTTACGAATATCAGCAGTTCTCGCTTGGAGTTCGACTCTGTTGTATTACGGAACAGAACACCGACACCTGGGATATCGCCCAGCAACGGCACCTTGGTGACATCTTTCTTGATGGTCTGCTGATAGATACCACCGAGAACCAGAGTCTCGCCATTGTCCACCAGTACCTGAGTGCTGATCTGCTGAGTGTTGATCGCAGTCCCGGTACCAGTACCCGTCTTCACTTCCTTACCCAAGGTATCTTGAGTCACTGTCAGGTCGAGAATGACGCGATTATCCGGCGTGATGTGCGGTGTGACCTTAAGACTCAGAACAGCCTTTTTCCATTCAACAGTCGTTGCACCACTGGATGCCGAGGTGTTACTCGGGAATTCAGTACCCTGCTCAATGATGGCCTCTTTCTGGTTAGCCGTGGTCACCCGTGGACTGGCGATGATTTCGGCCTTATTTTCTGTTTCCAGAGCACTGAGTTCCAGATCCAGCAAGGTACCATCGGCCAGTTTGGCCACCTGGAAGGCAATACTGCCCGCGGCGTTAGCAACCGGCAGATTCACATTCAGGCGGTCACTTACATCATCACCACTAGGAAC
>JAGOXX010000066.1:0-4781 GCA_018059485.1 Aeromonadaceae bacterium
CATGTGCAGATAGCGCGGTTCAAACAGCCGCAGGGGGAGTATGCCGCCCGGCAGCAGATGGACACTCATTGGAAACAGTGGCAGTCGCATCATATTCCCCTCCCCGGCCTGATACCGCTCAGGTGATGGTCGTGAACCAGGTCGCCAAGAGTCCCGACTCAGGGTGCATAGGCTCGCCAGTACGGTGATCCAGAACCAAGCATAAAATCGGCCAAACCGCACCACGGCGGCAAAGGTAGTCAGACCGCGCTATTCGGAGTAAAATTTGCCCCCTTATAAATTGGCAATACCGACGTTTACAAATTTTTGGGTGGTCAGAAATGAAAGAGCATATTCACCAGCTACTTGAGCAAACCGTGGCCACGTTGTGCGCCCAGGGCGACCTGCCGGCCGACGTGGTGCCGCGCATTCAGGTAGATAACACCAAGGATAAGGCTCACGGCGATCTGGCTACTAACCTGGCGATGTTGTTGGCCAAGGCGGCTGGCAAGAATCCGCGCCTGCTGGCGCAACAGATCATCGATGCCTTGCCTGCCTCGGATCGCGTCGCCAAGGTCGAAATCGCCGGCCCAGGTTTCATCAACTTCTATCTGGACAGCCAATGGCTGGCCCGCCAGATCGACGCCCTGCTGACCGACGCGCATCTGGGCGTCAAGACCGCCACGCCGCCCCAGACCATAGTGGTCGACTACTCGGCGCCAAACGTCGCCAAAGAGATGGCGGTGCACCACATCCGCTCCACCGTCATCGGCGATGCGGTAACCCGCACCCTGGAATTCCTCGGCCACAAGGTCATCCGCGCCAACCACGTCGGTGACTGGGGCACCCAGTTCGGCATGCTGATCGCCTATCTGGAGAAGATGGAAAACGAACACGCCAGCGATATGGAGCTCTCCGATCTGGAAGCCTTCTATCGCGAGGCGAAGAAGTGCTATGACGAAGACGAAGCCTTTGCCGAGCGCGCCCGCGGCTACGTGGTCAAGCTGCAGGGCGGCGATGACTACTGTCGCACCATGTGGAAAAAGCTGGTCGATCTGACCATGGCGCAGAACCAGCAGATCTACGATCGCCTCAACGTCAGCCTCACCGCCAAGGATGTGATGGGCGAGAGTCTCTACAACTCCATGCTGCCGGAGATCGTTGCCGATCTGCAGGCCAAGGGGATGGCTGTCGAGAGCGAAGGGGCCCAGGTGGTCTTCCTCGATGAGTTCAAGGGCAAGGATGGCGATGCCATGGCAGTTATCGTCCAGAAGAAGGATGGCGGTTTCCTCTACACCACCACCGACATCGCCTGCGCTAAGTATCGCGTCGAGACCCTGGGTGCCGATCGTGTGCTCTACTTCATCGATTCCCGCCAGCACCAGCACCTGATGCACGCCTGGACCATAGCCCGCAAAGCCGGTTATGTGCCGGAGCGTGTATCCCTCGAACACGAAGCCTTCGGCATGATGCTGGGCAAGGATGGCAAGCCATTCAAGACCCGCTCCGGTGGTACCGTCAAGCTGGCCGAGTTGCTGGACGAAGCCGAACAGCGCGCCCGTGACCTGATGGCCAGCCGCAACAGTGAGCTGAGTGCCGCTGAGCAGGAGACAGTTATCCATGCCGTCGCCATGGGGGCGGTCAAGTATGCGGATCTGTCGAAGAACCGCACCACTGACTACATCTTCGACTGGGATAACATGCTGGCGTTCGAGGGCAATACCTCACCCTATCTGCAATACGCCTACACCCGGATCCAGTCGATCTTCCGACGGGCGGGTGCTGATGCCGACATGGGGCCGGTACAACTGACCGATGCGGCTGAAGAGGCTCTGGCGCAGAAGCTGGTACAGTTCAACGATGCCGTGCAAAACGTGGCAGCCAAGGGGATGCCGCATCTGCTGTGTACCTACCTGTATGAGCTCTCCGGCCTGTTCATGAGCTTCTACGAGGCCTGCCCCATCAACAAGGATGGGGTGGAACCAGCGCAGAAGGCGAGCCGCCTGACCCTGTGTGCTGCCACCGCCAATGTGATCAAGCAAGGGCTGTCGCTGCTCGGTATCCAGGTCTTGGAGCGCATGTAAGTCATGAATCAGGATTACGTTCGCTCGGCTCGACCGTCCCGCAAACGCAAACCGGCCAGCCGTTCCGGCTCAGGTCGCCGCGCGGCACCACCGGCCTTCCCGATCGTGCGCGTGGTTCTGGCTGCGGCTCTGGTCATCGGCTTTGGCATCTTTCTCTACATCCTCAAGGGCAGCGCCGGTGATCCCCAGCAGACAACCAAGGCGCCGCCCGTAGTGAAGCCGATCCCGATCGAGGATCAGCGCCCCGCCAAAGAGAAGTTCGACTACATGACCCTGTTGGAAAACAAGGAGGTGAATGTCGATCTGCCGAGTGGGGCGACGCCGACCGATCTGAGCATCGATCCGGAGCAGCAAAAGCGACTGCTGGCCCAACAACAGCTGCTGGAACAGCAACGGTTGAAGGTGCAGCAGCAAAGCGGGGCTCCAACACTGGAAGGTACCCAGTCGGCCCCAGGCACAACCACGGCGCCGGCGCCCAAGCTCAGCGAATCCCAACGCGCCGCGGCGCTGCTCGCCGGGCAGGTGGTTCCCTTCTCCAGCCTGCAGGAGAGCAAGTCAGGTGGCGCCCCCGTCACCGAGGCCAAACCGGCCACCACAACCAACGCCAGCCGTGGCTACATGCTGCAGTGCGGAGCCTTCCGCGGTGCCGACCAGGCCGAATCGATGCGGCTGCGACTCGGCCAGCAGGGCAACAGCGCCCAGGTGCAGCGTGGCCAGACGGCGACCGGAACCTGGTACAAGGTGATCCTCGGTCCCTTCGCCTCGCGTGCCGATGCCGAGAGCAAGCGCTCTGCGTTGCAAAGTAAGAATCAGGTCCAGAGCTGTACCATTTTCAGTCGCTAAACCTGGCACCCCAGAACCACACCCAAGGGCGGCATCAGGCCGCCCTTGGCTTTTCCCGCCCTTGAAAAGCCAAACCACAGGCCCCATCTCTGGTAGCAGACCCCAGCATGCCACCGCCGGTATGCATCCTAAGCTCAAGCGAGGTATCAAGTGACTACAATCGTATCCGTGCGTCGGAACGGCCAGGTGGTGATCGGTGGCGACGGCCAGGTCTCTCTGGGCAATACCGTGATGAAGGGCAATGCCCGCAAGGTTCACCGCCTCTACAACGGCAAGGTGCTCGCTGGATTTGCCGGTGGTACCGCCGATGCCTTCACCCTGCTGGAGCGTTTTGAAGCCAAACTGCAGGCGCACCAAGGCAACTTGGAGCGCGCCGCCGTCGCGCTGGCCAAGGAGTGGCGCACCGATCGGGCGCTGCGCAAACTCGAGGCCATGCTGGCCGTCGCCGATGCCAGCAAATCCTTCATCATCACCGGGAACGGCGATGTGGTGCAGCCCGAACAGGATCTGATCGCCATGGGCTCCGGTGGCAGCTATGCCCAGGCCGCCGCCCGTGCCCTGCTGGAGAATACCGAGCTCAGCGCCGAGGCCATAGTGCAGAAGGCACTGACCATTGCCGGAGACATCTGCGTCTTCACCAACAGCTTCCAGACCATCGAAGTGCTGGATTACCCGACCGCCTAATTTTTACGGGCCGCTGCTGCGACCCGTCACGAGGAAAACCTCATGTCCGAGATGACCCCCAGAGAGATAGTCCACGAGCTGGATCGCCACATCATTGGTCAGGCCGATGCCAAGCGCGCCGTCGCCATTGCGCTGCGTAACCGCTGGCGCCGCATGCAACTCGAGCCTGGCCTGCGCCAGGAAGTCTCACCGAAAAACATCCTGATGATTGGCCCGACCGGGGTGGGAAAGACCGAGATTGCCCGCCGTCTGGCCAAGCTGGCCAACGCCCCCTTCATCAAGGTCGAAGCCACAAAATTCACCGAGGTGGGTTACGTCGGCAAGGAGGTGGACTCCATCATCCGCGATCTGACCGATATGGCGATGAAGATGGTGCGCGAACAGCAGATCGAGAAGAACCGTTTCCGCGCCGAAGAGGCCGCCGAAGAGCGCATCCTCGATGCCCTGCTGCCCGCCCCCCGCGAGGGCTGGGGCCAGAATGAGAAGCCAGACAGCCACACCCGCCAGATCTTCCGCAAGAAGTTGCGTGAGGGCGAACTCGATGACAAGGAGATCGAGCTGGAGCTGGCGGCGCCTCAGGTGGGTGTCGAGATCATGGCACCGCCGGGCATGGAAGAGATGACCAATCAGCTGCAGAGCCTGTTCCAAAATATGGGCCAGGGTCAGACCAAGAAGCGCAAGCTGAAGGTCAAGGATGCTCTCAAGCAGTTGGTCGAGGAGGAGGCAGCGCGCCTGGTCAACCCGGAGGAGCTCAAGGATCAGGTGATCACCGCCGTCGAAAACCAGGGTATCGTCTTCATCGACGAGATCGACAAGATCTGCAAACGGGGTGAATCGAGTGGCCCGGATGTCTCGCGCGAAGGGGTACAGCGTGACCTGCTGCCGCTGGTCGAAGGCTGTACCGTCAACACCAAACACGGCATGGTGCGTACCGACCATATCCTGTTCATTGCCTCTGGCGCCTTCCAGATCGCCAAGCCGTCGGATCTGATCCCCGAATTGCAGGGGCGTTTGCCAATCCGCGTCGAGCTGGGTGCCCTCAGCACCGATGACTTTGAACGGATCCTGACCGAACCGAACGCCTCACTGACCGAACAGTATCGGGCTCTGATGGCCACCGAAGCTGTGACCATAGAGTTCACCAAGGAGGGGATCCGTCGCATCGCCGAGGCGGCCTGGCAGGTCAACGAG
>JAGOXX010000066.1:4881-7545 GCA_018059485.1 Aeromonadaceae bacterium
GCCGAGATGGCAGCCACAGCCCAAGAAAATGGCTGGGAAGGGATTGTCTGCTACGGCAGCGTGCGCGAGGTCGATGCGCTGGGCGAGTTAGACATCGGCATCCAGGCCCTGGCCTCGATTCCGGTAGGTGCCGACGATAGTGATACCGGCGATACGGATCTGCCCGTCAACTTCGGCGGTGTCACCTTCCTGCCGGATGACCACCTGTACGCCGATACCACAGGGGTCATACTGTCACCCGAGCCACTGGATATCGACTAAGTCGTCAAAACAACAACGCCGGTCATCGACCGGCGTTGTGCTATTGGGCACCAGCGAAAATCAGATCGCCTCTTCCATCTGATCCATCTTACCAAGCAGCGCCCGCAGACGATCCTGCCAAGCCTGATGGTCGTTGCGCAGTTGCTGGTTTTCATCCTTGAGCCGCAGGTTCTGAGTCTTCAACTCTTCCAATTCCATCTTCAGCAGCGCGATGTTATCTACCGCGGCCTGCACCTTGGCTTCTAGCTGTTCCAGTACTTCAAGCGACATAGTCATACCCATTATCTTGTTCATCAATTCCGGGAGGCAAACACCCAGGCTCGCGGTCAGGATACCCCGTCCCCAAGGGAGCAACAAGGCTCAGTTTCTCAGTTCCACGCGCAAATGGCTCTGCCAAGGGCGATCAGAACAGTTCGACATAGAGAGCAAACAGCCCGGCACAGACCAGCAACATCTTGCCCGCGTAGCCGAGGTTCCAGAACAGCAGATCCCGCGCCCGCACCCGATAGCAGGCCAACAGGGCCAAATTGGCACCCGATAGCGGCGTCGCCCCGGTCGACAAGCCCCAGCCCAGCAGGAAGGTCATGCCCAGCAGCGTCGGATCCGGATGCAGATGCCACAGCAGCGGCGCCAGACTGGAGATGGTGATGATGGGGTGAACCCCGAGGTAGGCAATCGCTAGGATCAACGCCACCGTCAGGGTCGCCTCCAGCACCCCGAAGTGGTGGAACATCGCCAGCAAGGGGGCCGGCGACCAGACCTGGGTCAGCCCACCGATGCCGGCCGCCAGCAAACCAGCGCCAAGAAACAACACGATCTGGCTGCCCATGGCCGGCAGGCGCTCGGTGACCTGGCGTCGCAGCGCCAGCGGCAAATTCTGTTTGGGCATCAACAGCAGCGAGATGACTGGAGCGGCCAAGGAGATGATGCCCACTATGCTGAGCTCCGGCCACAGCAGACGGCCGAGGATAACGCTCAACGCCAACAGCCCGGGTAGCATCAGAGTCTGCAGCCGCAGCGGATACCCCTCAAAGCCATCAACACCGAGCCGTCGCACCTCCAGCGCCGTGATTACCATGGCCGCGACCGAGCCTAGAATGCCAAACGGCAACAGATGGCTGAAGATCAGGCCCGGAGCATAGGTGACGGCCACCGCCATCGCGATGAAAAAGGGGGACCAGAAGGCTGCCGAGCAGTAGATGCGGCTGAGCATGATGACCTGCCGCCGCTCCAGCATCCCCTGCCGCGCCAGCCGATCGCCGACCACAAACAGTACCGACATGTTGATGACGGCGCCGAGCAGATTGACGCCCAGCAGGGTGCTCCAGACCCCCTTCCAGCCTTGCCAGGTTCCCCGGTTCTGCGCCAGTGAACCGGTGGCCAGATTCAGAAAGCTGACCGCCGCAAACAGAGTCACCATGTCGACATTGGGCAAGAACAGAGTGGCGGCCTCGAGATGAGCCCCCTGGCTCCAGGCCAACCCCAGCAACAGCAGGGCACAGAGATAGAGTCCAAGACATTGGCGACGAGCCGCGGCGTCGAGCCTTGGGCCGAGCAGAAGGGCAGCCCCCCAGCCCAGCGCGGCCGCCGGCCAGGCGGAGAATCCAACGTAGAGGTGGGCCAGATCGGCCAACCACATGCCAAGGATCAGGAGACCGGCGATCTGTCTCATCAAACCAGAGCTCCTTACACAAAACGACGGCCAGGCGGGCATCACCCCTCGCCAGGCCTGAGAGGATGGGGGTTAGAGTCCCTGGTTCATATCCAAGGAGGGCTTGTCACAGTCGGGATGGCCCACTTCGTGAGCTGGCACACCCGCCACCGTGGTATGAGGAGGTACCGGCTGCAGCACCACGCTACCGGCACCGATCTTGGCTCCGCGCCCCACCTCGATGTTGCCCAGCACCTTGGCCCCGGCACCGATCATCACCCCCTCCCGGATCTTCGGATGACGATCGCCATGCTCCTTGCCCGTCCCGCCCAGGGTGACGTTCTGCAGGATGGAGACATCGTCCTCCACCACAGCGGTTTCCCCGATGATGATGCCGGTGGCATGGTCAAACATGATACCGCGACCGATCTGTGCCGCCGGATGCACATCGACCGAGAAGACCACAGAAATCTGGTTTTGCAGGAAAACCGCCAATGAATGACGTCCCTGTTGCCACAACCAATGGGCCACCCGATAGCCCTGCAGGGCATGAAAACCCTTGAGGTAGAGCAGAGGCGTCGAGTAGTAGCGCACCGCCGGATCCCGCTCCTTGACCGCGCAGATATCGGCGGCCGCGGCATCGAGAATATCCGGTTGGGCCGCCAGCGCGGTTTCAATCACCTCGCGCAGCACTATGGCTGGCATCACGGCACTGGCCAGCTTGTTGGCCAGCTGAAAACTTAAGGCCGAGC
>JAGOXX010000067.1 GCA_018059485.1 Aeromonadaceae bacterium
TGGGATGCGCATCTTACGCCTTCCCGATTCGGAGTCAAGCACATTTTACTGCGTTCGCTCCGGGGCGTTTCGGCCCGGCTGGCACCGCTGCAGCGCTTTCTCTAGGAGTGCGTGCTTTGCCGTGTCAACGAGGCGGCATTATAGGGAGATCGAACTTTCGCGCAACCCCAGATCCTAAAAATATAGAGAAAGGGCTCTCGTTCGCTTGTTTTGCAAACAGATTGGGGGATTCATGTACGAAATTCTCGTAATTTTCCTCTTCGATGCGGGTAACCGCAGCAATTGCTGCGGTTACCCTTAGCCCACTCTCACTCCAGAATCTCAGCGCAGGACAAATTTATCATCCTGCAGATCCAGTATCAGAGTTTTGGCCAGTGAGGCTTTGCCCGAGAGTATCGCCTGCGCCAATGGATTTTCGACCTCTTGCTGGATGGCCCGTTTAAGCGGGCGAGCCCCAAATACCGGGTCGAAGCCCACAGCTGCCAGGTGAGACAACAGTGCATCACGCAATTCAACCTTATAACCCATGCCTTCGAGACGTTTAAGCAGGCTGCCCAGCTGGATACGGGCGATCGACTCAATGTGTTCGCGACTCAGTGGATGGAACACCACAGTTTCATCGATGCGGTTTAGAAACTCGGGCCGGAAGCTATGAGACAAAACATCCAGCACCATCAGCTTCATCTCGTCATAAGTTGACGAACCATGCTGCTCCTGGATCAGATCGGAGCCCAAATTCGAGGTCATGATGACGACCGCATTGCGGAAATCGACCGTTCGTCCCTGGCCATCCGTGAGGCGGCCATCATCCAGCACCTGCAATAGGATGTTGAATACATCCGGATGGGCCTTCTCGACCTCATCCAGCAGGATGACAGAGTAGGGCTTGCGCCGCACCGCTTCGGTCAGATAACCACCCTCCTCGTAACCGACATAACCAGGAGGGGCTCCCACCAGCCGCGCGACACTGTGCTTTTCCATAAACTCGGACATATCGATGCGCACCATGGCATCCTGACTGTCGAACAGGTATTCGGCCAGCGCCTTGCACAACTCTGTCTTGCCAACCCCGGTTGGGCCGAGAAACAGGAATGAACCGATCGGCCGCATGGGATCCGACAATCCAGCCCGACTGCGGCGGATCGCATTGGCAACGGCATCGACAGCTTCATTCTGGCCGATCACCCGGGTATGCAGCTGCTCCTCCATCCGCAGCAGCTTCTCTTTTTCGCTTTCCAACATCCGAGCCACCGGAATGCCGGTCCAGCGCGCCAAGACTTCGGCTATTTCCGCATCCGTGACCCGGTTGCGCAGCAGCTTCTCGTCGTGCATCTCGGCCTGGGTCGCCAGATCCAACTGTTTCTCCAACTCGGGGATGCGGCCATAGCGTAGCTCGGACATCCGGGCCAGATCCTGGGCTCGGCTAGCTACTTCAAATTGCTGCCGCGCCTTCTCCAGCTCTGCCTTGATGTGCTGGGCACCCGCCAAGGAGGCCTTTTCAGCCTTCCACACCTCTTCGAGTTCGTTGTACTCGCCGTCCTTCTCCTTGATCTCCCGATTGATCAGATCCAGACGCTGCACGCTGGCGGCATCAGACTCTTTCATCAAAGCCTGCTGTTCCATCTTCAGCTGGATGATGCGTCGCTCGAGTCGATCCAGTTGCTCCGGCTTGGAATCAATCTGTAGACGAATGCTGGCTGCAGCCTCATCGATGAGATCGATGGCTTTATCCGGCAACTGACGATCCGAGATATAACGATGTGAGAGGGTTGCCGCCGCGACGATCGCCGGATCTGTGATCTGCACATGATGGTGCAACTCATAGCGCTCTTTGAGGCCACGCAAAATGGCTATGGTGTCTTCGACACTCGGCTCCTCGATGAGCACCTTCTGGAAGCGACGTTCGAGAGCTGCATCCTTCTCGATATATTGTCGGTATTCATCCAGGGTGGTCGCACCCACGCAGTGTAACTCGCCCCGCGCCAAGGCTGGCTTCAACATGTTGCCCGCGTCCATGGCACCATCGGCTTTGCCGGCCCCCACCATGGTGTGCAGCTCATCAATGAAGAGGATCACATTGCCCTCTTCCTTGGCCAGTTCACTCAATACGGCCTTGAGCCGCTCCTCAAATTCGCCACGATATTTGGCGCCCGCCACCAAAGAGCCCATGTCGAGTGACAGCACCCGCTTGTTCTTCAGCCCTTCGGGAACCTCGCCATTGATGATGCGCTGCGCCAACCCCTCGGCTATTGCCGTCTTACCGACGCCGGGTTCACCGATGAGCACAGGGTTATTCTTGGTCCGGCGCTGCAGGACCTGGATGGTTCGGCGGATCTCTTCATCGCGCCCAATGACCGGATCCAACTTGCCACGTTCGGCCCGCTCGGTCAGATCGATGGTGTATTTTTCCAGAGCCTGGCGCTTCTCTTCCGCCTCGGCATCATCGACCTTGTTGCCGCCGCGCACCTGTTCGATCGCCTTTTCCAATTTTTCTTTGGTCAAGCCACAGGCTCGCAGAATATCGCCCAGCAGCCCTCGATCGTCGAGACCCGCCAGCACGAACATTTCCGAGGAGATGAATTTGTCCTGCCGTTGCTGCGCATACTTGTCGCACAGATTCAGTACTCGTCCCAGTTGTGGAGAGAGTTGCACATCGCCATCGACACCGCTGACTTTTGGCAGCCGATCCAGCTCTTGAGTCAAGCGGTTGCGCAGTGTGGTGACATCCGTTCCAGCCAAGGTCAGTAACGGACGAATAGACCCCCCCTCCTGATTCAGCAGCGCCAACATCAGGTGCAGAGGTTCGATGAATTGATGATCGCGACCCAATGCCAAGGACTGGGCATCGGAGATCGCGATTTGGAATTTACTGGTGAGACGATCCAAACGCATTTCGCTCTCCCTTCTTCTGACTACCATGCGGCAACCGAGATGGTTAGCCGACCTTGGTATAGAAGATGGGGGTAATTAGCGTGGATTCAAGCTTCTATGGTTAATTTTGCGCCATCAACCAGATCAGGCCGCTCATACGCCCCGTTTGGCCATCACGACGATAGGAGTAGAAGCGCGCGGGATCGCTAAAGGTGCAGAGCTGACCACCATAGATCTGCTCAACACCCACAGCATTCAGCCGTTGGCGAGCCAAACAGTAGAGATCGGCCAGCCACTTCCCCGCGGATGTACCAGGCACAAAGGCCTCGGTAGCTGCCGGAGCCTGGGCGACAAACGCCGACCGCACCTCATCGCCAACCTCAAAGGCCAACGGGCCGATGGCAGGTCCCATCCAGGCTAGGATCTCGGAAGTCGGCACCCCCATGGCGGCAACCGTCTGCTCCAATACGCCATCACACAGACCGCGCCAACCGGCATGGGCCGTGGCCACCACGCTACCGATGCGATCGCAAAACAGCACCGGCAGACAATCAGCCGTCATCACCGTCAGCGGAACCTCGGCGAGTCGCGTCACGGCCGCATCAGCCTGCGGAGGCATGGCAGGTTGCGCCTCGGCCACCTCGCGCACCGGGTAGACGGTGGTGCCATGCACCTGGGTCAACCAGAGGGGTTCTTGAGTCAGTTGTAGTTGTTCACGCAGCTGACGACGATTCTCAGCCACACACGCTGGCTCATCAGCCACATGCGCCCCGAGATTGAGCCCGGCGAACAGGCCCTCGCTGACACCACCAAGTCGAGTGGTGAAAACGGCCTGCACCCGAGCAGGTGCAGGCCAATCAGGACGGATCAGATCCATACCAGATCATCCGGGTTAGCCTCGGTATCGGCGCGCAGCACCTCGATCAGATCGATCATGTCCTGCGGGATCGGTGAGTGCCACTCCATCAGCTCACAGGTGACCGGATGGGCCAGACGCAACATGGTGGCGTGCAGCGCCTGACGACGGAAGCCTCGCAGCGCCGCAGTAAACTCTGGTGTCGCGTTACGGATCGGACGTAAACGACCACCGTAAACCGGATCTCCAATCAAGGGGTGCTTGATATAGGCCATATGCACGCGGATCTGGTGGGTACGGCCCGTTTCCAGACGCAGACGCAGGCGGGTGTGTGCACGGAACTTCTCCATCACCCGATAGTGAGTCACTGCCGGTTTGCCGGTCGGCGTTACCGCCATGTGGGTTCGCAGGTTGGCATGACGACCAATCGGCTCATCAACCGTGCCACCGGCGGTCATATGACCCACCGCAATGGCCTCATACTCCCGGGTGATGTCGCGACGCTGCAACGCATCGACCAGGTGAGTCTGAGCCGGTATGGTCTTGGCGACCACCATCAGACCCGTGGTGTCCTTATCCAGACGATGCACGATACCGGCACGCGGTACCTCGGCGATTTCTGGGTAACGATACAGCAAGGCATTCAGTACAGTACCATCCGGAGTACCAGCCCCAGGGTGCACCACCAGCCCTGCCGGCTTGTCGATCACCAGGATATCGTCATCTTCATAGACGATGTTGAGTTCGATATCTTGTGCTTTCCAGCGTGTCTCTTCGGCCATTTCCGCGCAGATCAGCACTTGCTGACCGGCCATGACTCGTTCCCGAGGCAGGTTGACCACCTTGCCATCCAGCTGGACCTTGTCGTCCAGGATCCACTCCTTGATCCGGGTTCTGGAGTAATCCGGAAACAGATCAGACAACGCCTGGTCCAGACGTTTGCCGTAATGGCGGTCCTCAAAAGTCCCGGTTAATTCGATTGCTTGGCTCATGGAAGATCTCTAGGTTTGGATAGGCAATTGGCGCATTCTATCTTTTCTTTTGCCTGAGCTTAACGGATACTTCTGCAATTCTGGCAAACTGGATCCCATCTGCATGCTCAAGAAGTCTCACTTGCTGCTCCCTCTGACCCTGATCCTGGCACTGGTGGCTGGTTGTTCATCAACCGACAAAGAAAAAGTCCCGGACGAGCCGCCTGAGAAATTGTTCCAGCAGGCACAGGATAAGTTGGATAACAGCGACTACACCAAAGCCATCGAATTGCTCGAGGCCTTGGATTCCCGCTACCCCTTCGGCGCCTATTCCGCTCAGGTACAGCTGGATCTGATCTATGCCTATTACAAAGACAGCGATACGGCCCACGCGATCGCCAATATCGATCGCTTCCTGCGACTGAATCCGACCCACAAGGATGTCGACTACGTCTACTACATGCGTGGTTTGACCAACATGCAGGCCGACTATAACTTCTTCCATCACACCTTTGGCATCGATCGTGCTGATCGTGATCCGAGCTATGCCCGTCAGGCATTCCGCGATTTCAAGACCGTGCTGACCCGCTACCCGAACAGCCACTATGCGGCTGACTCTCGGGCTCGCATGATCAGCCTCAAAGACCGACTGGCCAAGTATGATCTGGCGGTAGCCGACTATTACTGGCGCCGTGGTGCCTGGATTGCGGCCGCCAACCGGGGCAAGGATATCGTGGAAAACTACACGGATACCGATGCCGTTGAGCCTGCGCTGGAGATCATGGTCAAGAGTTACGAGAAGCTCTCGCTGACCGATATGGCCAGCCATGCCCGCCAAGCCTTGGCAGCCAACTTCCCGGAGAACGATCTGGTCAAACGCTGAGTGCCACACAGCCCTCGCACAAATGACAACGCCGACTTCATGTCGGCGTTGTGTTTTTTAGCTGGCGGCTATTGCCCAACGAGTTAGTGCGATAGATAGCTCTCGAGGAACGCATCGAAACTCATATGGTCGGTAGCTTCCAGCTCCTGCTGCTTGGCCAGCGACGCATGGGCCTCATCGGCAAAGTAGGCGCCATCCCAGAAGGTCAGATCTTCTCCTCGCAACTGCTGCCGGTATCCCTCAGCCAATTCCCGACCATAGGCCCCATTATCCAGATCGTGGCTGACCAGATGATCCAGCAAGCGGGCCGACAGGGTCTGAGTCGGATCGTGCAGCTTCTCTTTTTGTGCCTGCAACGCTATCTGGTAATGCACCCGGCCATAGGTGCGATCCAGCAGTTGAGCCACCTGGGCCAGCTCATCAAACAGTCGATCGCCCCACTCACGCAGGCTCATCTCGCCTCGGTCGCTCTGCAACGTCAGGCCTGGACGCCGCCCTTCGAGCACTACTTGAGTCAGGTTGTGCCGATTGCGCCGAATTTCATCCTCCGTCAAGGGTGCCGACGGCTTGAGCAGACACCAGACCAGGAACAGATCGAGGAAGCGCAGTTGCTGGATATCCACCCCCAGAGGGCTGAATGGATTGATATCCAGGGTCCGCAGCTCTATGTATTCGATGCCTCTGTGCTCCAGCGCAGTCAGGGTCCGCTCACCGGCGCGCGGTGCCCTTTTGGGCCGGATCGGGGCATAGAGTTCGTTTTCCAACTGCAGAACATTGTCATTGAGCTGCTGGTAGACACCATCCACCTTGACACCCAAAGCGCTGAACTCGTCCGATTTGGTTCGCAAGGCACGACGGACGCTCATCAGATAACTGTCGAGATTGTCATGATTGATGCCGAGGCCGGCCTGGGCCTTGTTGGTATACCCCAGATCCGACAGTCGCAACGAGGTCGCATAGGGCAGATAGAGGGTCCCCTTGCCCAACTTCTGGAAGGGTAAGCTGCTCTCCCGCCCCTGCAGGAAGGAACCACACAGAGCCGGAGAAGCACCAAACAGGTAGGGGATCAGCCAGCCGAAGCGATAGACGTTACGGATGAGCCCCATGTAACCATCGGAGATGAAACGCTTGCACTGGCAACGAACACCCCGCACGTCCTGCCACTCACTCCAGAAGCTGTCCGGCATCGAGAAGTTGTAGTGCACACCAGCGATCACCTGCATCAGACTGCCATATCTATGGTGCAACCCCTCGCGATAGAGGGTCTTCATGCGTCCCAGATTCGAGCTGCCGTACTGGGCCAGTCGAATGGTCTCTTCCCCACCGATGAAGCAGGGCATCGACATGGGCCACAGCCGCTCCTCGCCCAGATGCTGAACCGAGTAGCGATGAATATCCGCCAACTGGGACAGCAAGGTTTCCATGGAATCCGATGCTGGCGTGATGAACTCCATCAGACTCTCGGCATAGTCGGTGGTGATGTTAGGGTGGGTCAGCGCCGAACCCAACACCCGTGGATGGTCACTCTGGGCCAGACGACCTTCCGGGGTAATGCGCAACCCTTCCCGCTCGATGCCTCGCCGAATACCACGAACCGCACCGATGCGCTCGGCCGTGTTCAACTGCTCGAGCATATCGGCCAATGAAACTTCAGACTTCATACCTATCCTTAAGTAGGGCCTGTGCCAGTGTTAACCTGAGTCGCACCGGGCACAGTGTAATGGTACAGAGGAAGATTGAGTGCCTTGAGCGGCTTTTCAAGTCGCTTGGCGTCACCAACCACGACGATAATCATCTGATCCTGATTCAACCAGCGCATCGCCTGCTGCTGCAGCTGTGGCTGGCTGACCGCCTCCACCTTGGCCTGTTGAGCCAAGACATAATCGGTTTTTTGCTTGTCGAGCGCCATATCGAGCAGGAAATTGGCCTTCTGTCCCAA
>JAGOXX010000010.1 GCA_018059485.1 Aeromonadaceae bacterium
GCCTCGGCGTCGTGGACATGAGTATCATCTGGACCACTTTTCTGACCACTTCTACCTGAGATCGAACCATGCGGGGGCTAACTTTGGCCTCTACCGCTCGGTCGCGGATGGCGATGAGGCGAGCTGGTGCTGCCTGTTGCCGCCTCGCGATCAGGTGCTGCTGCAGGAGTTCGAGCTGTTTCGTGACGCCCTGCTGGTGGAGGAGCGGCAACAGGGGGTGACCTGTATCCGCCAGCTGGATCTGGACGGTGTCGAGGTGCGGGTCGTGCAGTTTGCGGATCCTTGTTATACCAGCTGGTTAGGATTCAACCCGGATCCTGAGTGTCGCGAGGTTCGCTATGGCTACAGCTCGCTGACCACTCCGGTCTCGACCTATGGCCTGGAGTTGCAATCGGGGAGTCAACGCCTGCTCAAACAGCAGCCGGTGCTGGGTGATTTCACCCCAGAAGCCTACCGGAGTGAGCGGCTCTGGGTCACGGCCCGCGACGGCACTCGGGTGCCCGTCTCTTTGGTCTACCGTCGCGAGTTGTTTGTGCCCGGGCGCAATCCGCTCCTGGTCTATGGCTATGGCGCCTATGGCCTCAGCGAGGAGCCTGATTTTTCACCGACGCGACTGAGTCTGCTGGATCGCGGTTTCGTCTATGCCATCGCCCATGTTCGGGGTGGCGAGGAGTTGGGGCGGAGCTGGTACGAACAGGGGCGAGGCCAGCAGAAGCTCAACAGTTTTTATGATTTCATCGATGTGACCCGCGAGCTGGTACGTCAGGCCTATGGTGATCCGCAACGGGTGTTTGCGATGGGTGGCAGTGCCGGTGGCTTGCTGGTCGCCGGAGTGATCAACATGGCACCGGAGCTCTATTTGGGCGTCGTGGCGGCTGTCCCCTTTGTCGACGTGTTGACCAGCATGCTGGATGAGTCCATTCCACTGACGACCGGTGAGTATGATGAGTGGGGCAATCCGAATGACCCGGATGATTATGCCTATATTCGCCGTTACAGCCCCTACGATCAGGTGCAGCCACAGGCGTACCCACACCTGCTGGTGATCAGTGGTCTGCACGACTCCCAAGTACAATATTGGGAGCCCGCTAAGTGGGTTGCCAAGCTGCGCGCCACCAAGACCGATGACCACTGGTTGTTGTTGGCCATGGATATGAGCGCCGGTCACGGAGGCAAGAGTGGGCGCTATCATTATCTTCATGATGTGGCTCGTGAATACGCCTTCATGCTTCATCTGGCAGCACCCATGACGGAGTGAGGAAGAACAAGCATAAGCAATACCGTTTTTGCGCCGAGCGGCGTAGACTGCGTTATGACCCTATAGTTTGCATATACCGGCTGCGGCCGATGAAAAAGGAGAAAGCCATGTCTGTACAAGAACAGGTTCAAGAGACGTGTGAAGCATGTGGTTGTGTGGCCGAGATTGGCTCCATCATCAACGAAGGGGACGACACCATTCAGCTGTCAATTGAAGCTGAAACTGAGGCGGCAGCCCTGGCGCGTCTGGAGCAATTTAGTGCTCTGGCCCACGAGATTTACAGTGACGTAGAGGTTTCTCATGAGACCAAAGAAGTCGCCGGCGGCGTGCTGATGACCTGTAGCCTGGTCTTCAGTTGCACTGCTGAAAAAATCATCTTCGAGATGCGCGCTCGCGCGATCTAAATCACAAAAAACGGGGGGTTTTAGCCCCCCGCTGTGTATAAAGCTACCACCTCATTCAGCTCTGGTTCAGCCTAGTTAGGGTTTAATGCCGCGTTTTCGATGAACAGATAATCGACAATACGCGATGAGAAACCTAATTCAAGGTCTAGTGCTGCTGGGATGTGTGGCCAGTTTTTCCTCCCTAGCCATGCCATTGACCGACAAAGCGGCCACACGTAAAGGCGATCTGGACGAGATACTCAACGAGCGTTCGCTACGAGTACTCGTGGTCAACGATAACGCCAATTTTTACCTCCATGAGGGTCGTCATGACGGCCTGTATGTCGGCCTGATGCACGAGTTCGAGCGGCGACTGAATCAGCGCTATTATTCCGGGCAAAAGCTCAAGCTGAATCTGATCTTCTTGCCGGTACGTCACGATCAGGTATTGCCCATGCTGAATGCTGGCAAGGGTGATCTGGTGCTGGCCAATCTGAGTCCGACTGCGGAACGTCGGCAACTGGTCGACTTTTCCATCCCGGATATGACTGGGTTGCAGGAGTGGCTGGTCAGCAGCGACAGGACGGCACCGATCCAGAAGTTGACCGATCTCGCCGGTAAGCATGTCTGGGTACGCAAGAGCTCAAGCTATTACGAGAGTCTGCAAACTCTCAACGACATGCTGGTCTCCTTGCATCTGGAGCCTGTGCATATCGAGCAGGCCGATGAGTTGTTGCAGGACGGCGATCTGCTGCAGATGGTCAATGCCGGTGAGATCCCTTTCACGCTCGTCGACAGTCATCATGCCAAACTCTGGAGCCGGGTTTTCAGCCGTTTGCGCTTTCACGAGCAGATTCCACTGCGTACACAAGGGGAGACCGCCTGGGCGTTCCGGAAGGACAGTCCTCGACTGGCTGCCGAAGTGAATGATTTTCTGCGGGATTATCGTCACGGTACGACCAAGGGGAATCCCATCTATCGTCGCTATCTGCAGCTGGCTCCCGGGTTTGCCAAGCGCTTCCTGCGCGGTAGCTCCGAACAGATGGGGTGGCCGGTAGATAGGTACCAGCGCTATGCCCCCTTGTTCCAGCGCTATGCGGAACGCTACCAGCTGGACTGGATGATGTTGCTGGCCCAGGCTTATCAGGAATCAACCTTGAATCAGGGAGCCCGTTCCCGCCAAGGGGCGCTGGGGGTGATGCAGGTGCTACCAAGCACGGCCCGCGAACCCTACATCAATGTTCGCAACATCAGCTCGCTGGAAAATAACGTCCATGCCGGTACCAAGTACATGCGCTACATGATGGACAACTATTTTGATGATGCCGAGCTGGATGACAAAAATCGGGTGCTGTTCACGCTGGCGGCCTATAACGCAGGGCCGAATCGTATCGCCCAGTATCGCAAAGAGGCCGCGCGCCGAGGGCTGGATGGCAACGTCTGGTTTGACAACGTCGAGCGGGTTGCTGCCTCAAAAGTGGGCGCAGAGACGGTGCAATACGTCAAGAATGTATCTAGCCGTTATATCGCCTATCGACGCTCATACGAGTTGAATCAGCAACGTAGACAGCTGCGAGCCCTTTGATTCACCACTTCGTGTTGCCAGGCCTCGTCCAGTCGCAGGTCTGGGTGACAGAGGAAATAGGATCCCGGTGATTGGGCCAGGTCATGGCCCAGTGTGGTATCCCGAGGTTCGGTTAATGGCCACTGGCTGTGCCGAGCCTCTGATTCTGACTCCTCGCCGTCAGGGCCCAGCATATCAGCCATGAGCCGGCGCAATTCCAGCAGTTCACCGCTGAACTCTAATGGCGTGGTGTGACGGCGGATCTCGGAATGATAAGTCATGATGCTATCCTCCCTGCGCAGGTCGCGCGGTTTGGCCCATGCTGCCCTCTTGGCATGACGAACCGATGAAAAATCCCTGAATCTTCTGTGGCAAGTGCTGCAATCCGTGTGCCCACTTTTTGGCAATCCGCGTGTCCATGATTTGTAAACCGTGTATCCACTCTGGCTTGGCTTGAGGGATGCGGCGATTCGACCTCGCCGGTTAGCTGGTTTGGCTCGTTTGTGACAACACGGTATGATGAGTGCTCATCACCTTGTTCGGGAGCGGTCGTGGGAATTCGGGCACAGCAAAAAGAGCGGACTCGTCGTTCGGTGATCGATGCAGCCTTCAGCCAGCTGACTGCAGAGCGCAGCTTCTCCAATCTCAGTCTGCGAGAGGTGGCTCGTGAGGCGGGTATAGCGCCGACCTCTTTCTATCGCCATTTCCGTGACATGGACGAGTTGGGTCTGATCATGGTCGATGAGGGGGGACTGACCCTCCGCCAGCTGATGCGCCAGGCTCGTTTGCGGATTGCCAGTACCGGGGGTAGCGTGATTCGAACCTCAGTGCTGACGTTCATGGAGTTTATCGATAACAATCCCAACGTGTTTCGCCTGCTGTTGCGTGAACGCTCAGGAACCTCGGCGGCATTTCGCCAGGCGGTGCAGCGCGAAATCCAGCACTTCATCGCGGAGCTCGCTGCTGATCTGCAGAAAAAGTCGGGCTTTACCCCCTATGATGCCTCTGTGCAGGCGGATGCCATGGTGACGATAGTTTTCAACGCCGGGGCTGAGGCTCTGGATCTGGATCCTCCGGCACGAATCGAATTGGCCGAACGCATCATCTACCAGCTGCGCATGATTGCGCGGGGCGGCGATTTTTACCATAAGCCACGTAGTTAGCAGTCATCTCGTGGAGGTGAGACTATCGGCTCTGGTTGCTGTGCGAGAATGTCCCGAGTTTCTGTCAGTATCACCTGCGACTATCCGTCAGATGTTTGTAGTTGGTCGTGATTAACGTATTGTTTATAAATCAAAAATATTCGTGAACTTCGGTCGGCAGACGATTATTCCTTCTCTCCGGATGCTTGTTCCCGCATTCGTTGGCGTTAGTATGGCTCTCATACCAGCCACATCATTCCAGGATGGACGATGCAGGATTCGAGCTGGCAGTCTCAGGATCGAGACAAACCAATCAGGAGTCATGACTTGCTCTGGATGAGCGAGTCGACCAGGAGGGTCAAGGAGTTGCCTCGGAGTTGAGGCTTGGGTCAGGGAGAGCCAGGGAATGCCAAGGGCGCAGGAATAGCCGAACGACCAACCACCTTCAAAGGGGCGACCATCAGTCGCCCTTTTTCTTTTCTCTCTATTACCTCTCATCAGCAGCGCAAAGCCGGATGCTCGTTCGTGGCATGGTTTGCTATCTGGCTGTGAATGATCGACAGGATGAGTAGTGAACCTGTGATTATTGCTTCGCTAATTGCCAGGTTGCGTGTGAGACATTTGCCATATAGCGCGTAGGGGAAAACGTTTATATTGCGTAATCTTGCAGACTGATTGATTTCTATCGTTTTGATTTATAAAGAAATCTGTTTTTTTGTTTCTTGGGGTGAAAGAAAAAGATTTCGTGGTGGCATTGCTGATCCTGTGCGGATCCTTAGTATTAACAGGGCAGGGAGCACTGAAGTTGGCCAGGATGGTTAACTGCCAGGGTAAGGCGAAGGAACCCCACAGGATGTGGGCAAGGACACCTCCCAGGAGGGAGATAGCACAGCGAGCCAGGATGACTCGTTATGCCAGGATGGCTAAAGGACACCCCAACGGATTTGGGAAGTGGAATGCCTAAAGGATGAGCTTAGTCAGGGATTGCAGGGAGCAATACTGTTCAAGGACTCGGACAGCTAAGACCTCTGGGGGCGACGCAAGTCGCCCCCTTTTCTTTTTCTCGGATCCCGAGATTAATCTGTGTGACTGGTATGAGCCATTTCCTGCAACCTGGCCAGACTGTGCTGCTGGGCCTGGGTTAATCCAAGCTCATCGCAGGCTTCGGCAAAACTCTTTCCCAAGTGGCACATCAGGATCTCGATTGCCGGTAGGTAATCCGTCAGTCCCATATCCATGTGTACCTCCTCGACTCATCAACGTGTATCACTCTGCATCTCCCGGTTACCAAGGGCACCGGGGCATGAAACTCTGATGCCGTCAGTGTTTATTCCGACCCCGGAGAGCCGCTTGCGATTTGATCGGCCGCAAGTATGGGGTGAAATAAACGTGCTTAAATAATATATCTTAATGATAGCACAGAGGTGATGATGTTAAATTCAATTCACGGCCATGAAGTCATGCACATGATGCTAGAGCTGGGGGGAACGTTTACCCGCGAGAGCCTGAAGTTGGCGATTGATGAGCGGTTTGGTGCGAATGCTCGTTTTCATACCTGCAGTGCACAGGATATGGACGCCGGAGCACTGATCGAATTTCTCCGCCAGCGTGGCAAGTTTGTTGAGGATGGTGATGGTTTCAATACGGAAGCCGAACGCATCTGTAATCACTGAGCTGGGCTCTGTCCAAAGTTCCCTGGTTGGCAACTTGCCACAGGGGGCTCTCTTTTCCAGTAACGGCAGATAGAATGTTGGTCATCTGCCGGTATATCGCAATCTAATCTCTGCTCTGCTATATTCCTGCCAGAATTTTGTACTGTCACCGCTCCGGATGTTCATCATGGATATTATCTCTGCCTCTGTCATGCTGTTTCTAATCATGGATCCGGTTGGCAATTTACCCGTGTTCCTCTCTATCTTGCGCCCTCTGCCTGCGGCTCGGCGTCGTAAGATCATGATTCGCGAGTTGCTTATTTCTCTTGTGGTGCTCCTAGTGTTCCTGTTTGCCGGTCAGCAGATCCTGAATCTGCTGAATTTGAAACAGGAGGCCGTCAGTATCTCCGGCGGCATAGTGCTCTTCCTGATTGCCATCCGGATGATCTTCCCCAGTGAAGGGGGTGTCACCGGGTTACCGGAAGGGGAAGAGCCCCTGATTGTGCCTATGGCTATTCCGATGATCGCTGGCCCCTCCATTCTGGCGGCCTTGCTTCTGTTGGCCCACCAGTATCCCAATCAGATGGGGGATTGGACTCTGGCTCTGTTGATCGCTTGGTGTGCCAGCTCGGTGATCCTGATGTTCCATGAGCAGGTTAACCGTATCCTCGGGGAGCGGGTGCTGACCGCCTTGGAGCGGCTGATGGGTATGCTGCTGGTCATGATTTCCGTGCAGATGTTGCTGGATGGTGCCTTGCAATACCTGTCCTGATGGCTTTGCTGTTTAGCGATAAAAAAAGAGGCCGGTGACGAAAGTCCCGGCCTCTTGGCTTTGTGCCGCAGGAGTCGACCATCAGGTCGCCAGCAGTACGCGTGCTGTCTTGGCGGGAATGGTCAGCCGGATCTCGCCCTTGACCACTTCAAACTTTTCACGGGTTTCCGGATCGGTAAAGCGGTTGGCCAAGGAGGCTGTCTGCCAGATCGGCAGCGTGATGGTGCGCGCCTTGGTTGGATGACGATTGACGGCTGTGATGACAACATCGCTCTCCAGCGTCCGGGCGAAGACGAAGCTGTGTTCACCGGCATACAGGGTGTGAATATCTCCCCGTCGCAATGCAGGATGGGTCTTGCGCAGGCGAATCATGCGGCGGTAGTGGTCGTGTAATAGATGGTTCCATTCTGTGCTATCCCAGGGGAAGCAGCGACGGCAGTCCGGATCCTTACCGCCTTCCATACCCACTTCATCGCCATAGTAGATGCACGGGGTGCCTATGTAGGTGAACAAGAGGGTGACAGCGGTACGCATCAGCGCCACATCGCCAGAGAGCAGCGAGAGGAAGCGAGCCGTATCATGGCTATCCAACAGGTTAAACTGGGCCAGTTGGTTCGCAAATGGAATGCTGCAACGAGCCTGCTTCAGCCAGTGGTCGAACTCCTCTGCCGAGATGCGAACCGGGTGATAGGCGATATCCTGATTGGCCAGAAAGGCGCGGACTGGATGGGCAAATCCGTAGTAATTCATGGCCCCATCTTCCTGATCGCCTTGCAGCCATTGGCTGGCCTCGAAGAAGTGTTCACCCAGCACATAGGCGTCCGGGTTCTCCTGCTTCATGCATTGGCGCATTTGCTGGACATGATAGGTGTTGCCGGCCGCAGAGCCATGCTCACCCAGCATATGAATCACATCAAAACGCCAGCCATCAATGGCATAGGGCGCACGCAACCAGTGGCGCAGGATGGCGTCATCACCGCTGTAGACGATCTCTTGGACCTCCCGGCTGGCAAAATCGAGTTTGGGAAGATGCGAGAGCCCCTTCCAGCCAATGTGCTGCCCTTTTTCATCGAAGGTATAGAAACGACGAGCCGTGGCATGGACATCGCTGGCGGCCGTAAACCAGGGGTGTTGATCCGAGGTGTGATCGACAACCGCATCCAGCACGATGCGCATGCCGCGCTGGTGCAGATTGCTGGTCAACTCGGCGAGTTGCTCGTTGCTCCCCAAATGGGCATCGACCCGGTAGAAGTCGACGGTGTCATATTTATGATTGCTTGGGGATGCAAAGATTGGGTTGAGATAAAGCGCCGTGATACCGAGTGACTGCAGATAGTGTAGTTTGCTTTGGATCCCGGCCAGATCGCCACCATAAAACTCGGATGCTCCGGTGCCGAGGTGATCGGCGGCGACGGGCTCTCCCCACTGCTTGGCGATCACCGGATGGGTACCACCGCCATATTGATATTCACCGTTTTGCACGCTGATGCTGGGGTCACCATTGCAGAAGCGATCCGGAAATATTTGATAGAACACCTGATCTTGCACCCAGACCGGCGGTTTCTGTTGCGGGTTGTAGTGAAAATGCGATTGTCGAGGTGGCATGGAACCGGATACCCCGGCCGCATGTACCCACCACTGCTCCTGAGCGGTGAGAGCCTTAAAGGTGTAGAGGACGCTGCCCGAGTCACGGTTCAGGGGCAATTCACCACGCCAGATGACCAGCTCCCCTTGCTGCCCACAGGGCTTCATCGGTCGCAGTTCTTCTTCGTTGTCCGGCTCATAACGAATAAAGAGCTGGGTCAACTCCAGCTCTTTATGAACGAATAGCGTCAGTTGCAGTTGGTTATTGCTGACCTTAAACCAGGGGGTAACCTGGGAATGGCAGAAAAAGGGGTGTGGCATCGGGTCTCTCGTCGTTCTAGGTGGTCAGCATGGCGGCAAGTTCATTGCCATGCTGGTGCAACTCTTCCAATCGCTCGGCCAGACGCTGCGGGTCTATTCCCAGGTGTTGGGCTAATGGCGTCGGGAAGCGTGCGACTATGACTTGCGGGGGCACTCCAGCGTTCCAGGCAAACGAGACAAACATGGCCAGACGGATCAGCACGGCTTCCGGGCTGATGGGCTCGAAGTTTAACGGATCGAGTTGCTGGGCAATGGCCCGGACGAAGGTGTCTGACAGGCTCCAGCGTTTGGCCAACTCGGCGCCGACCTGGCTGTAGTCATACCCTAACATTTCGCGTTGGGCATCGATCCGGCTGGTACCTCGGCTGATCGACATGTTGATCAGGCTGGCCTCCTCGGGGAGGGTTGACTGGATCAGCAACTCACCGATGTTATGCAGCAGAGCGCAGGTAAAGGCGGTTTCTGGCTCGATGGCACGGCAATCGGCAGCCAGAGCCTTGGCGATGGTCGCTACCTGAAAATTGTCTACCCAGAACTTATTTTTGTCGAAATTGGATGGTGTGCGAAAGCTGGTCATCAGACCGGATGCCACCACCAAAGAGCGCAAGGAGTTGAAGCCAAGACGAATGACGGCTTGTTCGATCGAGGTGATTTCAGGGCCTCGGCGGTAGGCGGCAGAGTTCGCCATCTTCAGCACCTTGGCACTAATGACCTGATCCATGGCGATCTTCTTAGCGATATCTTCGATGCGTGAGTTATCGCTTGAGAAATCCTGCATCAGCTCATGCAATAGCTTGGGAATGACAGGTAACTGTTTAATTTTGCTGAAAATCAGATCCATTGACATGGTTGATTCAGTCTCCCGAGTATCTTGATGTTAATCATTCTGCCATAAGCGAGCGCGATCTGATAATCACGCGACTCGCATCGTGGCAATTGCGGGTTTTCCCGGCCGATCCATATTTGGTTCACTTGGCGAGTTGGTAGACCAGCGTGTGCTTGCTGCCTTTAATCACCAAATGGTCTTGCGTCAATTGTAGCTTGCTACTCTCGCGTAACGTGCTGAGGATGGCATTTTCTATCCAGCGATGTTCTGGGGGACAGAGTTGTTTGGTGGTTCCTAGCCCATTGATCTGTAACCGAGCCTGGTTCAGGGTTCCTTGCCCGAAGAACTGATTGCATCCCGTATGGCCTTTGATTGCCAAGCGCTCTCCGATGGCAAGGAGAATCGGGCGTTGGCTATTGATCGCTTGTTGGTCGATCTGTTCCAGTTGCCAGCTATGGTGCATCAGCGACTCGGCTTCTACTTCCCGCGCATTTTGGCAGCCGGAGACCAGTAGGCCGAAGAGGAAGAGCATGAGTGTATAACGCAAGGGCATGACGGCTCCCAATCGACTTCCCTCTGTGCTCATCGGGCAGGGAAGAATACTTGTTTGGCGAGGTTAGCACGATTCTTGAATGGATCATGCGATATAGCTGCGTGAAATGTGAAGGGTTTCATGTGGTTCGTTAGTTTGAATGAGCGGCCGACCAGGCGGCGGCCTGCGGGCGATGGGGTACTGAAACGGGCATTGAGCGCCATTTAGGGTGTGTTGCTGCATCGTGGCTCATAATTTTGGGGCTTTCGCCCCAAAACGGGGCATTTTGCGGCGAATGAAATTGTTTTCAATTGTAGATTTACATGCAGCATTCAATGTGGGGGGGAGATGTTGCTTAATCCCATGAGTGATAAGGGATTAACAGCAGAAAACTCCACGGTTTCTGTAGCATATTTAGTGCATACATTTTCATTATTTCGGAATATACTGCGCCAGTAAGTCACTATTCTGGTCAGGTTGTTGGGGCGTGCCCCATAATCGGTCGCGCATGCAGACCAAAAAAGACTTCAAATGAGTCAGGATGGCAGCTTGAAAAGCTGTGCTGATTGCGATCCCAGTCCTTGGTAAGGAGACGCTCTATGTGCAAAAAAGGAATCGTCACCCTCTCTCTGGTGGCGGCATTGATGGCCGGTGGTGCAGTGGCTCAAGAAGAGAAGGTCTTGCACGTCTACAACTGGAGTGATTACATCGCCGAAGACACGATTGCCAACTTTGAAAAAGAGACCGGCATCAAGGTTGTCTATGACGTGTTTGACAGCAACGAAGTATTGGAAGCCAAGTTGCTGGCCGGGAACACAGGTTTTGACGTCGTAATTCCGAGTTCTGACTTCTTGGCCCGGCAGATCCAAGCGGGTGTTTTCATGTCGCTGGACAAGAGCAAGTTGCCGAATCTGGGCAACATGGATGCCGACGTCATGACTCTGCTGAAGGACAAGGATCCGGATAACGCCCACTCTATTCCTTATCTCGGTGGTACAACCGGGATTGGCTTCAATCCGAAGAAGGTAGCGGAAGTCATGGGGCCGGACTTCAAGATGGATAGTTGGGATGCTGTGCTCAAGCCGGAGAACCTCTCCAAGTTGAGCAAGTGTGGCGTCTCCTTCCTGAATGCGCCGACCGAGATTTTCGCGACTGTGCTGCACTACACCGGCAAGGACTCAAACTCCACCAACATCGCGGATTACAAAGAAGCGGGTAAATTGCTCAGCACCCTGCGCCCCTACATCACCTACTTCCACTCCTCGCAATACATCAACGATCTGGCCAATGGCGACATCTGTGTGGCTATCGGTTGGTCTGGGGATGTGATGCAGGCGGCTGCTCGCGCCAAAGACGCGAACAACGGTGTCGTGGTCGACTACGTGATTCCGAAGGAAGGGGCTCTGGTGTTCTATGACATGATGGCAATACCTGCTGATGCCAAGCACCCGGAGAATGCCCATGCCTTCATCAACTACCTGATGAAGCCGGATGTCATCGCCAAGATCTCCAATTTCGTCTCCTATGCCAGTGCCAACAAGGCTTCACTGCCGATGGTGGATGCTGCCATTCGTGATAATCCGAACATCTATCCAACTGCTGAGATGAAGCCGAAGATGTTCACCCTCAAGGTATTGCCGCAGAAGGTCAATCGCGAGGTCACCCGCGTCTGGACCAAGGTTAAAACCGGTAAATAATTTGATATGGGGGCGCACTGGCGCCCCTTGATTGTTCAGGGAGAATAGACGGCCGTGGTAGAAAAAGTCGACAAGCCTGCCAGCGTTAACAATGAGCAGCAACCGCTGCTGGAGATCCGCAATGTCACCAAGAGTTTTGATGGTGTTGTTGCAGTTGATAACGTCAGTCTGACCATCAACAAGGGGGAGATTTTTGCCCTGCTGGGTGCTTCAGGCTGCGGAAAGTCCACCTTGCTGCGGATGTTGGCTGGCTTTGAACGGCCGACCAAGGGCAGCATCATTCTTGATGGCCAGGATATGGCGGATATCCCGCCCTATAAGCGCCCGATCAACATGATGTTCCAATCGTATGCGCTGTTTCCGCACATGACGGTTGAGCAGAATATCGCGTTCGGACTCAAGCAGGATAAGTTACCGAAGGCCGAAATTGATGCGCGGGTGCGCGAAATGCTGGGCATAGTCCACATGGAAGCGTTCGCCCATCGCAAGCCGCACCAGCTCTCGGGCGGGCAGCGTCAACGTGTGGCGCTCGCCCGTTCACTGGCCAAACGACCCAAGCTGCTGCTGCTGGATGAGCCCATGGGGGCTCTCGACAAGAAGCTGCGTGAGAAGATGCAGCTGGAAGTCGTAGACATCCTCGAGCGGGTAGGCGTGACTTGTGTGATGGTGACTCACGACCAGGAAGAGGCCATGACCATGGCTGGCCGTATCGCCATCATGGACCGGGGGGAATTCGTCCAGATCGGCGGGCCGGAAGAGATCTATGAGCACCCGAACTGTCGCCTTAGCGCCGAGTTCATCGGTTCGGTCAACATCTTTGAAGGGCAACTGACCGAAGGTGGCGCCGATTATATGGTGATCCACTCGGATTCTCTGACCCACCCGATCCATGTTAACCATGGGGCTTCGGTTGCCGATGGCGTGCATCTGACGGTGGCGCTGCGACCAGAAAAGATCTATTTCAGTACCGAGATCCCCAAGGACCATTTCAACTACGACACGGGTGTGGTGGAGAACATTGCCTACATGGGTGATATCTCCATCTATCACGTGCGGTTGCCGAGTGGCCAGAAGGTGATTGCGACGCTGCCGAATGTTGACCGTTTCCGCAAGGGACAGCCGACCTGGGATGATGAGGTGATCCTGCACTGGGAGCCTGACTCCTGTGTTGTGCTGACCATATAAGGGGGTGATGATGAGACGTTCTGCCCTGAGGAACTGGTTGCCGCGCGGTCGGCATCTGGTTATCGCCTTTCCGTATGCCTGGATGGTGCTGTTTTTCCTGATCCCGTTTGCCATCATTCTGAAAATCAGTCTGGCGGAAACCCAGGTTGCGATTCCACCCTATACGGCGCTGGTCGAATATGCCGAAGAGAAGCTGACGTTCGTGATGAACCTTGGCAACTATCTCTATCTGCTAGAGGACGAGATGTATCTGGATTCCTACCTGCAGTCTCTGCAGGTGGCGACCATCTCGACCCTACTGTGTCTGGTGATCGGCTACCCGATTGCCTGGTCCATCGTCCACTCCAGCCCCGCCATGCGTAATGTTCTGCTGATGCTGGTGGTGTTGCCGAGCTGGACCTCGTTCCTGATCCGGGTCTATGCCTGGATTGGTATCTTGAAGAACAATGGTCTGCTGAATAACTTCCTAATCTACCTGGGGGTTATCAACGAGCCGTTGCCCTTGCTGCATACCGATCTGGCGGTCTATATCGGCATCGTCTATGCCTATCTGCCGTTCATGATTCTGCCCCTGTATACCGCGCTGATGCGGGTCGACTATTCGTTGATTGAGGCGGCCTCGGATCTCGGCGCCAAGCCGTGGAAAACCTTCCTGACGGTGCTGTTGCCGCTGACCAAGAGCGGGATAGTTGCAGGCTCCATGCTGGTCTTTATCCCGGCGGTCGGTGAGTTTGTGATCCCCGAGTTGCTGGGTGGCCCCGATTCTCTGTTGATTGGTCGTGTGCTGTGGCAGGAGTTCTTCAACAATCGCGATTGGCCTGTCGCCTCGGCGGTGGCCGTGGTGATGCTGACCCTGCTGATGATTCCTATCATCTGGTTCTATCGCTACCAGCGGCGTGAAATGGAGGAGGGAATCGCATGAGTACGCCAATTCCACAGATCAAATCCCCTTGGCGAACTCTGAGTCTGCTGCTGGGTTTTGGTTTTCTGTACGCGCCAATCCTGATCCTGATCATCTACTCGTTCAATGAGTCACGGTTGGTTACGGTCTGGTCGCAATTTTCGATCAAGTGGTATTACGAGCTGTTCCAGGATAAGCAGATGATGGATGGCGTCGTGCTGTCGCTGACCATTGCCTTCATGTCCGCCAGCATGGCCGTGGTGGTTGGAACCCTGGCGGCCTTCGTGTTGACCCGGGTGGGCAAATTCAGGGGGCAAACTGGTTTTGCCTTCCTGATTACGGCTCCCATGGTCATGCCGGAGGTCATCACGGGTCTGGCGTTGCTGCTGCTGTTCGTCTCTTTGTCGAACGTGTTTGGCTGGCCCGCCCAACGGGGTGCCATGACCATCTGGATCTCTCATGTCACCTTCACGGCCGCTTATGTGACTGTCATCATCCGCTCGCGTCTGCGGGAGCTGGATCTGTCGGTCGAGGAGGCGGCTCAGGATCTGGGAGCTACGCCGTTCAAGGTGTTTTTTCTGATCACCCTGCCGTCGATTGCTCCGGCAATCGCCGCTGGCTGGCTGCTTGGTTTTACCCTTTCGATCGATGACCTGGTCATCACCAGCTTTGTCTCGGGGCCGAATGCGACGACCTTGCCGATGGTGGTTTTCTCCAGCGTGCGTCTGGGGGTCAGCCCCAAGATCAATGCGCTGGCGACTCTGATCATTCTGGTCGTCTCGGTGGCAACTTTCATCGGTTGGTGGATGATGGCTAAAGCCGAGCGTCGGCGTCGGCAGGAGATGTCGATGGCCGCGCGGGTTGGCTAACCAGGCCATTTCTCATCAAGGGCGCTTCGGCGCCCTTTTTGCTGGTAGAGCAATCGGTTAGCCACCTGCATAGAAATGCGGCAGCATGCGAATGAACAGCGGTGAGGCGGAAAAAGTACTTGCATTACCAAGGCCCTTTCGGTAAATTCTCGCCCCGCACAGTACGGCGTGTAGCGCAGCTTGGTAGCGCACTTCGTTCGGGACGAAGGGGTCGGAGGTTCGAATCCTCTCACGCCGACCAGTTATAAAAAAGGCCACTCAGATGAGTGGCCTTTTTGCATTTCTTGCCTTGGGTCAAGGTATGAGGCTGCCGCTAGCGGCGGCCTCTATGTTTGAGAAGATCCAGCATCAAAAGCAGAAGTAGAATGACGCTGGAGATGAGAGGCCCGTAATCGAGATAGAGCTGGCCGTACCCGGCAGAGAAGAGCGCGGCCGGCAATCCGATGACGAGTAATAGGATGCTGGTCAATAAAAAAAACATGATGAAAAGTAGAATGGTTAAGGAATGTTTTGACCGGGTGATTATAAAAATAAACTTTGTGATATAAAACCACCCCGTGCACTTTGGCTTGCCCGAATCGCAAAAATGCGGTCGGTATCTGTTTACGCTTCGAAGAGATCTACACGCCATGCAGCTGACTCTGTTTACCGATTATGCTCTCAGAACTCTGACCTATCTGGCATTGCAGCCGGAGTCTCGTTTGTCGACCATCACGGAGGTGGCCGAAAAATTCGGAATCTCACGCAATCATGTGGTGAAAATCGTGCATCAGTTGGGGGTGAAAGGTTACATCGAAACGGTACGAGGCAAGCATGGCGGCATCCGTCTGGCGCGAACCAGCAGTGAGATTAACCTACGGGATGTGGTTTCCGATATGGAAAATGTCAGTTGTCTGCTCGATTGTCAGCGTGAAGGTTGTTTGTTGACCTCAGGGTGTCGATTCCAGGCGATCCTGCGCAAAGCCATGCGTGCCTTCCTCGATGTATTGGGAGAGTTCACCCTGGCCGATCTGGTAAAAGACAAGGATCGCATGTGTGGCCTGCTGGGCCTGGAATGCGTAAGCCGGATACTCTGAACCCGAGTGGCTACTGATTGGATCTGCTGATGCCCGAATTTCTGGACTCGTGGCTGCTGTGGTTGCCACTGATCGCACTTGTGGTGGCCCTGCTGTTCTGCTTCATGCGCTGGCGCCACTGGGAGCTGACGGCTCGGCTGGCTCAAGCCCAGTTGACTCATGAACTCGAACGGGTGGCAAGCCTGCAGGAAGAGCGACTGCAACAGCAAGAGAAGCAAGAACAGCAACAGCTCCTGATGCTCAAGCTCAATGGTCGGCTGAAGGAGTATGAGACCCTGCTGCATGCCGAACGGGCCGCCGAGGCTGACCGTCAACGCCAGCAACAGCAGGCAGAGGCTCGCTTTGGCCAACAGTTTGAAAATTTGGCTCACCGCCTGCTCGAGCAGACCTCCGTCAGTTTCCGCGATCTGAACCAGCAACATCTCGATCTGCTGCTCTCGCCGCTCAAGAGCCAGCTGGACTCCTTTCGTCAGCAGATTGGGCAGAGCCATGCCGAGGAGAGCAAGCAACGTCATAGTCTGCAGTTTGAATTGCAGAGGCTGGCTACCCTCAATCAGCAGATCACTGCCGAGGCGGCCGCTCTGACCCGGGCTCTGAAGGGCGACAGCAAGCAACAGGGCAACTGGGGGGAGGTGGTCCTATCCCGTGTTCTGAGTGAGTCAGGATTGCGGCCAGGGCACGAATATGAGCTCCAGGTGGCTGTGAATAGCGAGGACGGGCGCCGCTTTCAACCGGATGTTCTGGTCCATCTGCCCGGTGAGCGAGAGGTCATCATAGATGCCAAGGTGTCGCTGACGGCGTATGAGCGTTATTTCAATGCGCAAGAGGAGGGGATCCGTGAGCAGGCGCTTAAGGAGCATGTGGCCTCGGTACGCAATCATGTGCGTGAACTGGGGCGTAAGGGCTACCAGCAACTTCCCGATCTCAAGACCCTCGATTATGTACTGATGTTTGTGGCGGTCGAGCCCGCCTATCAACTGGTTCTGGAGGCCGATCCGGCTCTGACCAAGTATGCTCTCGACCACAACGTCCTGTTGGTCAGTCCGACCAATCTGCTGGTGGCTCTGCGTACCATCGATAATCTGTGGCGTCAGGAGCGGCAGCAACAAAATGCCCGCCTGATTGCGGAGCGTGCCGGGCGCCTGTACGAGAAGCTGCGCCTGTTTGTCGAAGAGATGCAGGCTATCGGCCATAGCCTGGGCAAGACGCACGAAAGCTATGAGCGAGCCATGGGGCGTCTGTGCAACGGTCGGGGCAATCTGATTGCCCAGGCGGAGCAACTACGGGAGTTGGGTGTTGAAGTGAATAAGCCCCTCCCCGAGGCCGTGGTTGCGCGCGCCGATTTAAGCCAGAGTGACGAGTAGTCACTGCGTTTAACTAACGAGCTGTTCTGAATAGCCGATCACCCATCACAGCGGCAGGGTAGCGTCCGCGCCAGGAATGGCGCGGCGGAGCCCCCATGGATGGGTTTACGGCGTGTCAGCGTGTGCTACCTCGTCGCTGTAGCATCATTAGGAGTGGGTATTTAGAACAAAGGCCGCTAATGCGGCCTTTGTTGTCTGTGGCTTAATTGCGCCAGAAGGAGGGGAAGAAGAGCACCGCCACTGTGAGGATTTCCAAACGACCAAGCATCATGTCAAAAGCCAGAATCCATTTGGCGGCGTCCGGCAGGCTGGCAAAGTTTCCCAGTGGCCCGATGACGGGTCCGAGGCCAGGTCCCACGTTGCTGATGGCGGTAATACTGCCGCTGATGGCCTCCAGCGGTGGTAAACCGAGCATACCGAGCAGTGCCGAGCTGACGATGATGACAGCCATGTAGCTCAGAACAAAAGCGACGATAGAGCGCACTATGTGGTCGCTGACCGGACGACCGTTATATTTCTGCGGGAATACCCCGGCCGGATGCATCAGTTGCCGGGCTTGCTTCTGGAAGAGGGCGCTGGCGACCTGGAACCGGAAAATTTTCATCCCCCCGGAGGTGGATCCGGAGCAGGCGCCAACCAGCATCAGGAAGATGAAGAGCACAGTGGTGAAATGACTCCAGAGGCCGAAGTCGGTCAAACCGTACCCAGTTGTGGTCAGCACAGAGACGATGTTGAACATGCTGATCCGGATGGCATCCTGCAGCGGGAAGACGCCCTTGTACCAGATCCAGAGGCTCATCATCAGCGTCGTAATCACTACCAGCCAGAAGAATCCCTGAACCTGTGCATCCTGAAATAGCACCAGTTGACGGCGGCGCAGTGTTTGCACATAGAGCAGGAAGGGAAGACCTCCAAGGAACATGAAGGCACTGGCGACCCATTGCGAGGAGTTAGAAAAATGGGCCAGTGATGCATCCGAGGTAGAGAATCCCCCAGTGGAGAGTGTGGTCATCGCATGATTGATGGCCTCAAAAAGTGACATACCGCAGAGCCAGTAGGCGATACAGCACAGCAGGCTCAATACCAGGTAGACGATGACTATGTTCTTGGCCACATTGGCCGCCCGAGGGCTGTCTTTATCGGATTTATCGGATGATTCGGTCTGGAACAGCTTCATACCACCGACGTTGAGGGCTGGCAGTACGGCGACAGCCAAGACGATGAAGCCAACGCCGCCCAGCCACTGCAGCAGCGAACGCCACAAGAGTATGCTGGGGGCCATGCTATCAAGCCCGGATAGAACGGTTGAGCCCGTGGTGGTGACACCCGACATGGTCTCGAAATAGGCATCGGTGAAGCTGATTTGGTTGATAAAGACGAAGGGCAAGGCTCCGAACACGCAGGCGACAATCCAGACGGCGCTGGTCAGTACAAACATGTCGCGAACGCCGAGCCGGAACTTCTCCTTATGGCCGACATGCAGGCAGATGAAGGCGGCAATGTGAGTCAGGATCACAGCCGCTAAAAACTCGGCCAACCCTGGCGTACCCGTGAAGAACGCCAACAGGGTTGGCATCCACATGAAAAGGGCCAGTTTGGAGAGCGTCAGCCCTATGGTGAAGAGGATCGGTTTGAAGTTAATCATGTCAGAGGAAGAACGGGCTAGGTTGGAAGAGACGTTCGACTTCCTGGATATGCTTCTTATCCACCAGGAACATCACCACATGGTCATCCTGCTGGATGATGGTTGTATCGTGGGCAATCAGCACATCGTCACCGCGCACAACCGCACCAATCGTGGTTCCTGGGGGCAGCTTCAATTCCCCGATGGCGCGACCGACGACCTTCGAGGTGCTTTCGTCACCGTGAGCGATGGCTTCAATGGCTTCGGCAGCGCCTCGGCGCAGTGAGTAAACATTGGCGATATCGGCGCGTCGCACATGAGTCAGCAGTGCCGATATGGTGGCTTGCTGTGGTGACAGTGCGATATCGATAGGGCCACCCTGAACCAGATCGACGTAGGCGGCGCGCTGGATCAGCACGATAGCCTTCCGGGCGCCGAGTTTCTTTGCCAGCATGGCCGACATGATGTTGGCTTCGTCATCGTTGGTGACGGCGATGAACACATCGATCTGATCGATATGCTCTTCGAGTAATAGTTCCTGGTTTGCTGAATCTCCACAGAAGACTATGGTTTCCTCCAGCAGTTCCGAGAGCTGTTCAGCCCGCTCGGCATTGCGTTCGATCAATTTGACGTTGTAGCGTTTTTCCAACTGGCGAGCCAGGCCAGCGCCGACGTTACCGCCGCCTACCAGCATGATGCGGCGATAGGGGTTTTCCAGTCGTTGCAGCTCAGACATGACGGCACGAATGTGGCCGGCGGCTGCCACGAAGAAGATTTCGTCATCGGCTTCGATGATGGTGGTACCCTGCGGACGAATGGCTTTTCCCTGACGGAAGATGGCCGCCACGCGGGTTTCCACGTTTGGCATATGTTCTTTCAGCGTGGCTAGTGCGTTCCCGACCAACGGACCACCATAGTAGGCCTTGACGGCGACCAGACCGACACGGCCACCGGCAAAATCGACGACTTGCAGTGCACCGGGGTATTCAATCAGGCGCCGAATGTAATCCGTGACCAACTGCTCCGGTGAGATGATGTGATCGACCCGTAGCCCATCGTCGCCGAACAGGCTTTCCCGTTCGGCCAAATAAGCCTGAGAACGGATCCGGGCGACCTTGTTGGGGACGTTGAACAAGGAGGCGGCAACCTGGCAAGCGATCATGTTGGTTTCATCGCTGCTGGTCACGGCGACTAGCATGTCTGCATCCTCGGCACCCGCTTCACGTAGCACGCGCGGATGAGAGCCAGGGCCTGCAACGACGCGCAGATCATACTTGTCCTGCAGTTCTCGCAGTCGCTCTATGTCGGTGTCGACCAGGGTGATCTCATTGTTTTCACCGACCAGATTTTCTGCCAGTGTGCCGCCTACTTGCCCGGCACCAAGGATAATGATCTTCATCTCGTGCTCACACTCACAGCTTGATTAGTTTGGCGTAATAGAAACCATCCATGTTGCCATCGCCGGGTAACAGCTGTTGCCCTGGGTTTTGCGGCGTGTCGGTCGGGTGCAATGGCACCAGACGCGCGTCGGCATGGCTTGATAAGAAAGCCTGGATCTGTTGACTGTTCTCTTCGGGTAAAACAGAACAGGTTGCATAAAGAAGGGTACCGCCCGGTTTCAGTTTGCACCAGAGGGCGGTGAGTATTTTGGCTTGTAATGCAACCAGCTCGGCAATATCGGCCGGGCGGCGTAACCACTTGATATCCGGATGCCGCCGGACGACCCCGGTTGCGGAGCAGGGGGCATCCAGCAAGATGCGATCAAATGCTGGGCCACTCCACCACTGATCGGGGGCTGAGGCATCACCATGGATGACCTCAGCCCGAAGCTGGAGTCGTTGCAGGTTCTCATGTACCCGCTGCAGGCGTTGGGCATCGGCGTCGACGGCGATGACACCAGCTAGTTCGGGCTGCAACTCCAGAAGATGAGCGGTTTTGCCACCTGGGGCGGCACAGGCATCGAGGATCCAGTCGCCGGCCTGTGGGGCGAGTAACCAGGCTGCGCGTTGTGCTGCCGCATCTTGCACCGAGCAATCGCCATCGCTGAAGCCGGGCAGTTGTTCCACATCGCAGGGGTGTTGCAGGCAGATGCCAGCCCCGGCTTCATCCAACTGGCTGACTTCGATGCCACTGGCTTCCAGCCGTTGCAGGTACTCTGCGCGACTCTGGTGAGCAAGATTGACACGCAGCCACATCGGCGGCCGTTGATTATTCTGTTCCAGGATGCGCATGTAATCGTCTGGATAGGCGTTCTTGAGCTTTTCCAGCAGCCAACCTGGGTGGGAGAACTTGCTTGATTCGCGCCGATCGGCTTGCTGGAGCAGCTCTTCTTGATTGCGCTGAACATTGCGCAGTACGCCATTGAGCAGGCCGCGAAAACTATCCCCCTTGAGTGGTCGACAGGCATTGACGGTCTCGGACAGTGCCGCATGAGCCGGGATGCGGGTGTAGAGCAGTTGGTACAGGCCGACCAATAACAGAAAATGGAGTGGGCGCTGTTTGCCCGTCAACGGGCGGCTCATTAACTGGCCAGCAATCGCCTCAAGGCGGGAAAGCCAGCGCAGGGTGCCAAAGCAGATCTCTTGCAGCAAGGCACGATCGCGTGGTGCGACATGTTGTTGTGCGGCTGGCAGTACCGCGGATAGGGAGAGCCCCTGATCGACGACCTGAAATAATACCTGAGCGGCATTGGCACGAGTTTTCATCGGATGTTTCCTGAGCAAACCGGGCTTGAGCCCGGTTAATTTATGCGAGTTGAGAGCCGATAGCGAACCAGTCTCGGCGTGAGTTGAGCAACTCGTGAGCCTGCATGGGTTTCTTGCCTGCTGGCTGCAGTGTTAACAAGCGCAGCACACCGTCAGCCGTCGCCACATCAATCCCCTCTTTTCCCGCTCGCAGCAGGGTTCCAGGCAGTGCAGCGTGGGGCTCTGTCAGTACGCTGGCTTCCCAGACTTTGATCGTCTGTTCAGCAACGGAAAAATAGCTGACGGGCCAGGGGTTAAATGCGCGAATCGACCGCTCGAGCTGAGTGGCGGACTGTTGCCAATCGAGACGAGCCTCCTCCTTGCTGAGCTTCTGCGCGTAGTTAGCCTCGGCAGAATTTTGAGGCTCGGCGGCGAGACTGCCTGCGGCGAGAGCCTGGACCGTATCCAGCAGCGCTTTGGGGCCCAGCGTGGCCAATTTGGCATACATGCTGGCTGAGGTATCGGTTGGTTCGATCGCGCAGATCGTCTTCATCAACATGGGGCCTGTATCCAGCCCCTCATCCATCTGCATGATGGTGATGCCGGTCTGCTGATCACCCGCCCAAATTGCTCGTTGAATCGGGGCTGCACCCCGCCAGCGCGGCAACAGGGAACCATGGACATTGATACACCCCAGTCGCGGCGTCTCCAGTACGGCTCTGGGCAAGAGCAGGCCATAGGCGACCACAATCATCAGATCAGCCTCGAATGCTGCCAGCTCTGCCTGTGCCTCGGGTGTACGCAGGGAGCTTGGTTGCATAACCGGAAGTTGATGCTCGGTTGCCAGCAATTTCACCGGGCTGGGGGTTAACTTGTTCCCTCGCCCCGCCGGGCGATCCGGCTGGGTGTAGACTGCCGCTACCGTCAACCCGGCATCGAGCAGTGCCCGCAGGTGTTGTGCTGCGAAGTCCGGGGTGCCGGCAAAGATGATTTTCAGATTCT
>JAGOXX010000011.1 GCA_018059485.1 Aeromonadaceae bacterium
AGGGGCCAGCCCCCATGGTCTTAAGGATGGCAATATCGCTGCGCTTCTCGTTGACCGCCATCACCAGCGTCGAGACTATGTTGAAACAGGCCACGGCGACTACCATCAGCATCACCACATACATGACGGTGCGCACCAGCTGGATGTCCTGATAGAGATAGCCCTGGCTGTTCTTCCAACTCCGCACATACATGCGATCCGGCAGCTTGTTGGCTGCCTCGAACGCCACATCCTGGGCCTGCATCAGATCCTGAACCTTGAAGCTGAAACCCTGCACCTGATCGCCGATCCCCAACGCCTGCTGGGCATCCCGTAGATGAATGAAGCCCAGCAGCCCGTCGAGCTGGCCGCCGATCTCCATGAATCCGACCACCTTGAAGCGGCGTTGCAATGGCGACTTGAGGCTGCCTTCGGCCTGGGAGGCCACATCCGGCAACAGCAGCGTGATGCTCTCACCCAGTTGCACACCCAGCTTGCTGGCTATTGCCTTGCCGAGGATCACCCCGTTCTCGCCCGGCTTGAGCTCCTGCAATCCAGCTCCCGTCATGTAACGACCAGCATCCGAGATCTGCGCCTCCGCATCGGGCAGAACCGCTCGCAACTGCACCGCCTTGAGCTTGTCTCCCCGCTCGAGCAGACCATTGAGCCGAACAATGGGGGAAACCGCCACCATGCCAGGCGTATCGAGCAGGAGTTGCTGGGCCTTGCGCCAGTCGGCAATTTCACCGTGGACCATCTCGGTTTCGGCGTGAGGGACCACGGCCAATACCCGAGCACGCAGCTCCCGTTCAAAGCCATTCATCGCCGAAAGCCCCAGGATCAGCGCCATCACCCCCAGGGCGATGCCGATGATCGACGAGGCAGAAATGAAAGAGACGAAGCCGCTGGAGCGTCGCGAGCGGCTATACCGCAGACCGAGGAAAAGCGCTAAGGGACGATACATCAATCCGCCCCCGCGACCAGACCATCGACCAGCGAGATGCGGCGATGCAGCTTGGCTGCCAGCGCCCGGTCGTGAGTCACCACCACGAAGGCAGTGCCCAGCATGGCGTTGAGTTCACACATCAGGCTATAGATGCTATCGGCGCTCTTGTGATCCAGATTCCCGGTCGGTTCGTCGGCCAGCACCAGCTTCGGTTCGTTGACCAAAGCGCGGGCGATGGCCACCCGCTGCCGCTCGCCACCGGAGAGCTCGGAGGGCTTGTGATCCAACCGATGACCCAGACCAACCCGCTCCAGCATGGCAGCGGCCTTGGCGCTGGCCTGCTTGACGGGGAGACCGGCGATCAGCAGCGGCATGGCGGCATTTTCCAGCGCCGAGAACTCGCCGAGCAGATGGTGGAACTGATAGACAAAGCCCAGTTCTCGGTTACGAAACGCGGCCTGCTGGCGGTTGCTCCAGGCGTGAATGTTCTGGCCGGAGAAGTTGACACTCCCCTCGGTCGGCGTATCCAGAGCCCCAAGCAGATGCAGCAGGGTACTCTTGCCCGAGCCAGAGCTACCGACCACGGCCAGCATCTCACCGACCGCCAGCGTCAAGTCCACACCACGCAACACAGGGGTCTCCAGTTTGCCTTCCCGGTAGATCTTGGTCAGTCCCTGACAGGACAACAGGAGAGTCTTATTCATAGCGTAATGCCTCCGCAGGACGGATCTGTGTGGCTCGATAGGCCGGATAAAGGGTTGCCAGGAAACTGATCAGCAAAGCGCCCAGCGTGATGGTGATAATTTGCAGCGGTTCGACGATGACAGGTAAACCGACACCGCCAGCCGCCATATAGAGGTTGAGACCTATGAGTTGCAGCAGCGGATTGATAAAGAGGGCCAGAGCCAAGCCCAACAGGGTACCGATCAGGGCGCCCCAGAAACCGCTCCAGGCCCCCTGCACCATGAAAATGCGCAGGATAGAACTATCATGCATCCCCATGGTTCGCAGGATTGCCACCTCCCCCTGCTTGTCGAGTACCACCATGACCAGGGCCGACAGAATATTGAATGCCGCCACCATGATGATCAGCACCAGCATCAACCCCATGATGTGTTTTTCCATCGCCACGGCACGAAACAGCTCGCCGCGCTCCTGCCGCCAGTCACTCAGCACCAGTTGAGCATCGGGTAACTGGCCCGCCAGTTGATCGACCGCAAACGCATCATCCAGCCACAGTCGCAGACCGCTGATGGTGCCTGCGGGATAACGCATCAGGCGGCGCGCATCTTCCAGATTGACAAACACCACCTGGTCATCGACATCGGCCCCGACCTCGAAGGTGCCGCTGACGGTAAACAGGCGCTGGCTTGGCGTGCGCCCCATCGGGGTGTAGCGACTGCCTTCGCTGGCCAGCAGACGAACTTGATCGCCGGGCAGCACATCGAGTTTGCGCGCCAACGCGGCGCCGAGGATCACATTGAACTTGCCCGCTTGCAGGGTACCCAGGCGATCTTCACCCATGCTGTTACGCAGCAGGTCATCGGCCGGGTAGTTGGCCGGATCGACTCCCTGCAGCCAGACGGCCGCCAGTTGTCCCCGCCCCTGCAGCATAGCTTCGCCCCGTACTAGAGGCGCCACCGCCTGCACATGGGGCAGCCGAGCCAGCGGCGCCAGTAGCGGCGGCCAGTCGCTCAGACGGCCATCAGCACCGCTAACCATGGCATGAGGAACCACACCCAGGATGCGATTCTTGAGTTGTCCTTCAAAGCCGTTCATCACAGAGCTGACCAGGATCAGGGCCATGACTCCGATGGCAATACCGCAGGTGGAAAATAACGAGATAAATGAGGCAAAACGGTTGTCACCGCGCGCCCCGGCATAACGCAGACCTATGGCCAGGCTTACCGGTTGAAAAATAGTGGATTTCACGCCAAACCCGAGCGTTGCTATTAAAGAGGGATAGCGGATAATAAATGTAAAGATGTTACGGCAACAAGGGATCTCTTTAATCGTGAGCGAACAGTTTTTCAGTGTTGTCCATAGTTTACCCATCAATGTCGAGCCATTGGGCGATACATTTGTTCTCCCGAGCCTCGAAGCGATGGAGCAGGAGCTGCCCGAACCCTTTCGCATCGCGGGCGCCATCACCCATATCGATCTGAGTACGGCGCGCCAGTTACGCAATATCGACGAGGATCTCGGCCTGCTGGTCGATGTCCTCAATCTGCAGTCAAACAAGATCAACATGCTGCTGAGTTATCTGCTCTCCCAGTTGGATGATCCGACGACCCGCTTCCAGACAGTGACGATAGGCGGTAGCAAACTGAGCTTTATCATCACCCGCCCCGGTCTGCAGATGAACCAGTTTTTACGTCTGAAGCTGTTCTTGCAAGACGAGGCTTCGGCCATCTACTGCTACGGACAGATCACCGCCCTCGAGCCCATCCCGGACGGTCATCGCGTCGAGGTCAGTTATGTCCGCATCCGTCCGGAAGATCAGGAGCTGCTGGTTCGCAGCAGCCTGCATATTCAATCTCGTCAACTCAAGCAGCGTGCCGAGTTACGCGCTCAACAACACTCATAAGTTTTTGCCATGACTTCTCTGTTTTCTTTGGCGCCGCTGCTCAAGCCCGGCGCACATCAGACCTTGGGCCAACTCGAAGGAAGTGGCCTGGCGTTGGCTGTTGCCGAGCTGGTCGCCAGCCATGACCATCCGGTCGTCCTGTTGGTGGCCGATACCCCCAGCGCCTTGCGCCTGGAGCAGGAGGTGCAATTCCTGCTGCGCCAGCAAAAGCCCGCGCGACCCGTGTTGCTGTTTCCCGACTGGGAGACCCTGCCCTATGACAGCTTCTCACCGCACCAGGACATCATCTCCCAGCGGCTGGAGACGCTCTACCACCTGCCCCGCATGCGTCAGGGTCTGCTGATCATTCCAGTCGCCACCTTGATGCTACGCACACCACCCCAGAGCTTCATCGACCGTTTCAGTCTGCTGGTCAAACCGGGGGATCGCCTCGATCTGCATGGTCTGCGTCGTCGTCTGGAACAGGCTGGTTACAACTCTGTCGAGCAGGTTCTCGAACACGGCGAGTTTGCCGCCCGCGGCTCCTTGCTGGATCTCTTCCCGATGGGCTCTAAAGAGCCATATCGCATCGACTTCTTCGATGATGAAGTCGATACCATCCGCGCCTTCGATCCGGATAGCCAACGCTCCAGCGAGCCCGTTTCCGCCGTCCGCCTGCTGCCAGCCCACGAGTTTCCCACCGACAAGGATGCCATCGAGCTGTTTCGTGCCCGTTACCGGGAGCGCTTCGAGATCAGCCGCGCCCCGGAGTGCATCTACCAGCAGGTGAGCAAGGGGCTCTGGCCCGCTGGCATCGAGTACTACCTGCCGCTGTTCTTCGAACAGAGCAGCACCCTGCTCGACTATCTGCCCGCCGAGAGCCTGCTGCTGACGCTAGGCGACATTCATGGCGCCGGGCTGGCCTTCTGGCAGGATGTCGAACGGCGCTATGACGATCGCCGCTACGATCTCAACCGCCCCCTGTTGCCGCCCGCCACCCTCTATCAGCCGGTTGACGAGCTGTTCGCCGGTCTCAAAGGCTACAGTCGCTTTGACCTGCTGCCCCTCCCCACCGAGACCAAGGCTGGGCGTCATAATCTGCCGATTGGCCGTCTGCCCGAGCTGACCGTCGACGCCCAGCGCGCCGAGCCGCTGGCCCTGTTGCGGGAGTTTCTAACCAACTATGCGGGGCGAGTGCTCTTCTGTACCGAGTCCGAGGGGCGCCGCGAATCGCTGCGCGAACTGCTGGCGCCGCTGGATCTGCGTCTTGAGGAGTTCACCAGCCTCGAGGCGTTCCAAACAGCCACCGTGCGTTGCGGCATCCTGGTGGCGCCGCTGGAGAAGGGCTGTCTGCTGCAAGAGCAGGGGCTGGCCCTGGTCTGCGAAAGTGAACTACTGGGGCAGCGCGTCATCCAGCGCCGTCGACGCGACAAGCAAAAAGCCAGCGGCAGCAGCGATGCCATCATCCGCAACCTGGCCGAGCTGACCATCGGCCAGCCGGTGGTCCATCTGGATCATGGTGTTGGCCGCTATCTGGGGCTGCAAAACATAGACGCCGGTGGCATTGCCACCGAATACCTGACGCTGGAGTATGCCGACGAGGCCAAGCTTTATGTCCCCGTCACCTCGCTGCACCTCATCAGCCGCTACAGTGGCAGTGAAAATCCGCCGTTGCATAAACTCGGCAGCGACAGCTGGCTCAAGACCCGCAGAAAGGCCGCCGAGAAGGTCCGCGATGTAGCCGCCGAGCTGCTGGATGTCTATGCCAAGCGCGCCGCACGTCCGGGGCTGGCCTTCCGCCACGACAAGCAGGCCTACGCCAGCTTCGCCGCCGGCTTCCCCTTCGAGGAGACGCCGGATCAGCTCAACGCCATCAACTCGGTGCTTGGGGATATGTGCCAGGCCAAGGCGATGGATCGTCTGGTCTGTGGCGATGTCGGCTTTGGCAAGACCGAGGTGGCGATGCGGGCGGCCTTCGTCGCCGTCCATGCCGACAAGCAGGTGGCGGTGCTGGTTCCCACCACCCTGCTGGCGCAACAGCACTACGACAACTTCCGCGATCGCTTCGCCAACTGGCCGGTCACTATCGAGGTGATGAGCCGCTTCAAGAGTGCCAAAGAGCAAAAAACCGCCCTCGACCAGCTGGCGGCTGGCAAGATCGACATCATCATCGGCACCCACAAGCTGCTCTCCGAAGAGGTTCGTTTCCAGGATCTGGGGCTCCTGGTGGTCGATGAGGAGCACAGATTTGGCGTGCGCCAGAAGGAGAAGATCAAGGCGCTGCGCGCCGATGTCGACATCCTGACCCTGACAGCAACACCCATTCCACGGACCCTGAACATGGCGATGTCCGGCATGCGCGATCTCTCGATCATCGCCACCCCCCCCGCCAAGCGGCTGGCGATCAAGACCTTCGTTCGCGAATACGACAAGGCGGTGATCCGCGAGGCGGTGCTGCGGGAGCTCAAGCGCGGCGGTCAGGTCTACTACCTGCACAACAATGTCGAGAGCATCGAGAAGTGCGCCAGCGAGCTCGAGGCTCTGCTGCCCGAGGCGCGTCTGTGTATCGCCCATGGCCAGATGCGCGAGCGGGAGCTGGAAAAGGTGATGAGTGACTTCTATCACCAGCGCTACAACCTGCTGGTCTGTACCACCATCATAGAGACGGGTATCGACGTACCGACCGCCAATACCATCATCATGGATCGGGCCGACAATCTGGGTCTGGCCCAGTTGCACCAGTTGCGGGGCCGGGTTGGCCGCTCCCATCACCAGGCCTACGCCTATCTGCTGACGCCCCATCCCAAGCAGATGACCAAGGATGCCATCAAGCGCCTGGAAGCCATCGAATCCCTCGAAGACTTAGGCGCCGGCTTCGTTCTGGCCACCCATGATCTGGAGATCCGCGGTGCCGGCGAGCTGCTCGGTGATGAGCAGAGTGGACAGATCGAGTCGATCGGTTTCACCCTCTACATGGAGATGCTCGAGCAGGCGGTCAAGGCCTTGCGCGAGGGCAAGGAGCCATCCCTGGATCAGCTGCTCGGTGAGCACACCGACATCGAGCTGCGGATACCGACTCTGTTGCCCGAGAGCTTCATTCCGGACGTCAACATGCGACTGTCGATCTACAAGCGCATCGCCAGCACCAGCTGTCGCGATGAGCTCGACGATCTGCGTATCGAGCTAATCGACCGCTTCGGTCTGCTGCCTGCGGCCGCCCAGAATCTGCTACAAGTCGCCGAATATCGTCAGCAAGCCACGCATCTGGGCATCAAGCGCATTGAGGTCAGTGAACGAGGTGGCTATATTGATTTCGCCGAGCAGACACGAGTCAGCCCAGGCTATCTGGTCTCGCTGTTACAGAGTCAGCCACGCATCTATCGCATGGAAGGCCCAACCCGGCTGCGCTTCCAGATCCCTTGTGCCGATGGCGCCGCCCGCTTGCAGCTGGTCGCCAATTTGCTCACTGAATTGACTGCTCACCAACTCTAAGGAGCTTATGTTGAAACGCTTGTTCTGTCTGTTACTGGCCTTGGCCACCGCCCTGCCCGTCTGGGCGGCCGACCCGGTTTACGAAGTGGAGATCATTGCCTTCACCCGTACCGTCGACCCTGCCATGACCGGTGGTGAAGATGGCAGCCTGTCGGCCCATAGACCCGATCTGGATAGCGGCTTCAGCCTGGATATGCTCGGTGGTCTGCCCATCGACAACCTGAAACTCGGCAATGTCGTTGCCCGGCTCAAGGCTGACCAGAACTATCAGGTCTTGCTGCATCAGGCCTGGCGACAACCCGTCGGAACCTCGGCGACAGCCCCCTGGCTGCAGCTGAGCTCCGGCAGCGTGACCGATGAAAGTGGCAACAGCCAACCCGAATTTGCCGGGCTCATCAAACTCTATCGCAATCCACATCTGTTTATGGATGCCGATCTGCTGTTACGCCGCTTGGGAATGAGCAAGCCGTCCACCACCAGTCAGACCCACTATGCCGGCAGTGCGGATGTCTCCGCCGCCCAAGCGACCGTTGAGGCCAGCGCGGCCCCGGTACCTACCCTCAAGGAGTATCCGCTGGTCAGCAGCAACCGGGTCATGGAGGGGCAGATCACCTATTTCGATGGCCCCATGCTGGGACTGCTGGTTCAGGCTCGCCCAGTGAAATGAGTCCAGTCACGCGATGAACGAGCGGTTCAAACATCTGGATCTGGAGGGGCATAGGCCCCTCCCGTTTTCTCTGCATCTGTGCCTGTGGGCACTGATGCGTGGTTACATACTGCTGATACTCGCCTTGGCCAGCCGTCAGCAGAGTGAAACTCTGCTCAGCCTCTTCTATCCGGATCCCCATCAGCTCTATCTGGCCTTGGCTCTGGGGCTGCCCGCCGCCCTGACCTGGCTGGCCTCTGGTTATCGGCAACGTCCGGCCGCCCCGCTCTATCACTGGCTGTGGCGCCATGGCCGCTGGCTCTGCCTTGGCTCGGCGGCCGGTGAGCTGGGATTGCAGCTGTGGCAACTGCAACAGCATGGTTGGTTTTTTAGCTGGCCACAGGCCGCCTCCTTAAGCGTTGGCATCTGGTGTCTGAGCTTTCTGTTACTGGCCAAGGGGCTGCCGGATGCCTTTTGCGTCATCACGCCATCGCAGCTCTCCGAGGAAGACTCTAGCCGTTAGGGCTGAACCGCGGACATAAAAAAACCGCCGATCTTCGGCGGTTTTTTATATCGCAGGCCGACTAAACGGCCAGCGACTGCATCAGTGCAGTTTCAGGCGGGGACGCAGGATGCGGTTGATCTGCCCAACCAACATCATCAGGCCAGTCTTAATGTAGCCATGCAAGGCGACCTGGTGCATCCGGTATAACGAGACGTAGACAAAGCGCGCCATCCGCCCCTCGACCATCATGGAGCCGCGCATCAGGTTGCCCATCAGGCTCCCGACAGTGCTGAAACGGCTCATGGAAACCAAAGAGCCATAATCCATATACGCATAGGGCTTAAGCTCTTTGCCCTGCATCATGGCGATGATATTGGCTCGGGCACGGTCGGCCATCTGGTGAGCGGCCTGAGCCCGTGGCGGCACTAGCTTGCCCTCATCGCCCATCGGGCAGGCAGCACAGTCGCCAATGACGAAGATATGGTCATCCAGCGTGGTCTGCAGCGTGGTTTTGACCACCAGCTGGTTGGCTCGGTTGGTCTCGAGGCCACCGATCTCCTTCATGAAGTCCGGTGCCTTGATACCCGCAGCCCAAACCATCATGTCCGCTTCAATCAGCTCGCCATCCTTGGTCTTGAGCCCTTCCGGAGTCGCCTCACTGACGAAGGTCGCGGTGCGCACATCGACCCCCAGCTTGGTGAGCTCCTGATGAGCAGCCGTTGAGATACGCTCGGGCAAGGCGGGCAGTATGCGTGGACCCGCTTCGACAATCGTCACCTTCAAGCTCTCATGATTGAGGTGCTTGTAACCATACGAGGCCAGTTCTTCGACCGCATTGTAGAGTTCAGCCGAGAGCTCAACCCCGGTCGCGCCGGCGCCAACGATGGCAATCTTCACCTTACCCATCGGAGCACAACTCTCGTCCCCCGGCTTGCAATCCGCCGCAAATTTCAAGAACTGGTTCATCAACAAACCGTGGAAACGGAAGGCCTGATCGGGACTATCGAGGAAGATACAGTTATCACGCACACCCGGCGTGTTGAAGTCATTGGAGACAGAGCCAATGGCCATCACCAGGTAGTCGTAGGTCAACTCGCGCTCGGCCAGAACCTGTTCACCCTTCTCACCGACAATCGGAGCAAGCACGATACGTTTTTCATCGCGCTTGATGTTGGTCAGCGAGCCAAGTTGAAACTCAAAACCATTGTTACGAGCATGGGACTGGTAACTCAGCGCATCAACGCCAGCATCCAGGGAACCGGCTGCAACTTCATGCAACAGAGGCTTCCACAGGTGAGTACGATTTCGATCTACCAGAGTGATCTGTGCCTTGCCAGACATCCCCAGTTTACGACCCAGTTTGGTGACTAATTCCAAGCCACCAGCGCCACCGCCGACTACAACAATCTTGGTCATCTGTTCTTTCCATCCATAAACGCCAGGAACCGGACCATGTTGCCAAGGGCCGGTTCAAAATCGATCAGGCAAGTTTGAAGGCCTTGATCATCTGCAAGTGGGCGGAGATGTTCTTGAACTTGTGCCCCTCCCGCTCATCCCAGACGATGTTGTAATAATCCTTCAACTCTCGTTCAGTTTGGCGATTATCCACCACTTCGTCGTTAACAGAAAGGATACAAATACAATTTGATGCATTTTTTTTACGAAATTCAGTTACACACTTGGTCGAGATATCCGCGTACTCTTCTGGCCGTTCGATACGCCCGACCATGGTCGTTTCCGGATGCAGATTCGGGTTAAAAATAACCTGCTTGATGCCACAGAGAAAACCTATCCGCTCACTCCAGTAGCCGCCAAGCCCAACCCCACAGATTAAAGGATTGGGGTCATCACACATCGCCAGTTGTTTGTGAACTTCCTTGAGAAGATGACTCATGTCGTGACGCGGATGCACCGTGCTGTAGTGAACAAAACGCACATCACTATCGATAAATTGCAGCTGCAGGATCTTCTCGTGATTTCCCGGGCTTGTCGCATCAAAACCGTGCAAATAGATAATCATTATGTTCCCTCATCACATACCGCCTGTTTTGACCATAACAGGAATAGATAGAGCTACCAAACACAACCGATTGAAGCTTGGAGCGGATCAAATTATCCATGCCAACCATGACAAGAGAGTAGCAGAGGGTGAACCATGACAATCGATAGCCAGCTTAAAGTTGCTTACGAGCGGCAGAGATCATCCAGATCACCCGCCAACTCACTGAGCTTCTCGCGCAAGTATTGGCGCTGCTCATCGGTCAATGAGGCCGACAGAGCGGCAAACCAGGCGATAGAGCGTTGACGGGAATCGGCAACATACTGCTTGAAGCGTCCATCGCCCAACTCATTGCCCTTGATCACAACCGCCACTAGGCCCGACTCAAACTCCGGCTTACCCCGGGCCGCGAGCGTCTGCTCCAGCGCACGCAGCCAGACATCCTGATAATCGAGCCAACTGCCATAGTATTGCTGCTGCCACTGCGATGATTGCGTGATCAGCGGGCGTTGGGCCGGTTCGACACTCCCCAACCAGGTATCCATATTTTTCTCCAGCTTGCGCTGGAAGCTGTTGTACACCTTGATACCGTGTTGCTCGGCAAACTCCCGACGTTCATCACGCTGCTTTTTCCAGCGCTCAGCCATGAAGCTCTGAACCTGGTCATCGGTCAGGGTCGCAGCGAAACGGTTAGCGGGTTGCTTGAGGCCATCCGCCAATTGCTGCATCAGCTGCTCGAAGATATCCATGTAGCGGGCGACTTCCGTTTCCGTCAGCGGTCGGCGCAGATCAAAACTGAGGCTGCGCAATGCGCGCACATATTGGGGGAGAGCTTCCCGGCGGTGCCATTGCAGCAGAGGGGTGATCTGGGCATCCAGCACCTGGGATTGTTGCCGGGTCAGCGAGAAATAATCATCCAGCTTCCATTCGATGGCCCAATCCAACCAATTGTAGAGAAGACGAACGGCACAGCCACTCAAGGACAACGAAAGCAGCAACAGGATCAGGGCTCGGCCAATGTGGCGCATCATGACACTCCCTCGAGCACACAGAGCTCACTCAATCTCTGTTCAAGCATCTCCTTATAACAAACCTCATTGCTGCTCTCCCAAAAGACATTCGCCCAGAGTACGGCGACAAAATCAGCGATTCGCAGCATCTGCTCAACGCGCGACCAGGGGCAATCACCACCCAGCTCCTGATAGCTAGCGATCAGCTGCAAGGCTTCACTCTCGTTAAAAGCAAAAGCACGGATGAGACCGGCTAGCTCGAAGGCCGGATCGCCGACGCCCCCATACTCCCAGTCCACCAGCCGTAACGGATCACCCAGGAGATTGGCCGGGCTGATGTCGTTATGGCAAAACACGGCTGAGTGCGGGGGCAAACGCTGCAGACGTTCAACCATGCTGTAAAACAGACGGGTTATTCGTGGATCCCGGTTGCAGATCCGCGCCAGATAGAACCTCAGATGGGCTTCCAGATCCAAACGCAACGCCGGTGCAGGCAAGGCATGGATCCGACTCGTCAGCTCAGCGAGTCGACGGATGCCAATCGGTGAATGCCAATCCACAGTCTCCGAGCAAGGCTCAACCCAATCGCTGATCAGCAAGCCTTGCTCCGGATCAACAAAATGCAAGCGAGGCGCCAACTCATGCTCAGCCGCCAGCTTGTGCAGGACCAGCTCATATCCTCGCTTGATCCCCAAACGCGCTGCAAAAGGGGTGCTGACGCGCAGGAAGAAATCCCCGCGCGGTAACTTCAACTGATAACTCTGGTTGGTCAAGCCACCCTGTAACAGGGTGAGTTGACCACCACTAAAACTATCCGGTAACCGCATCACCACCCCAGAGTTTTCTTCTTACTCTGTTTGCGGATCTCTTGCTGATCGGCCCAAACCAACTCGCCGCTGCGCAGATCCATCAGGTTCATAGTCAACTGATAGAAGACATCCTTCACCTTGCCATTGTCCTTGACGATGCTGGCGAGGTTGCCATAGAGCATGTACTGGGCTCCGGTTTGTTTTCCCAGGCGAACCATGGAGGCCGGATCAACCTGGCCACTGGTCTGCTGATACTCAAGCTGTTCCTTGACGGCTGCCACCTTGCTCATATCGACAAAGCGGAACTTACCGGAGCGCAACAGTTGAGTACGCATGGTATCGGTCAGCGCCTCGGTATCTATGTGCTCCGAACTCTTGTTACGAATGCTGTCAACGAACAGAACCGGTCGGCCGTTGACGCTGATCTCTGTGGTTGCCGGGCTGTCGATCAACGACTGTACCATTTTGCCCGATAAGGATTGCAGATCCGTCGAACCGTAGTCGACCGTCACTGTCTCGGTCTCTTTGGCATCGCCATAGGAAACCTCGGTAGAACAGCCGCTGGCTAACAGGGCAGCAACCCCCAGACACAGACAAAGTTCACGTTTCATCTTCATGCTCAATCCTTCACTACATCACGCACAGAAAAATGGAATGCCGCGGCTTGCGGCAACAGGGCAGAAGCCTGGATTACCTTTTGTTCGCCACCATGCAGCAGCAAGGGCTGCCAACTGGTGCTGTCCGGCTCAACCGGCATACCGTTCTCATCGAACCAGTCGATGCGGTATTGCAGCGCCTGATCATAGGCGATCTGACTTTTGAGACGAATAGCCACCTGCATGCGACCATCACTGCGTTGCTGTTGGGCCAGCGTCAGCTTCAGACGACTCGCCATGTTGGCGTTATCGACCTGCAGCTGCGCCTCAGCCCCTTCACGACCATCCAGAGCAATACCGTTCGTTCTTGCACAGGCCGTCAAACCACAGCAGATCAACACAGAGAGCAGGAGCACTTTCATCATGTGGAACCTCCAGATTAAGAGAGCTCAGGATATCACTTTTACCATATGGACCGCACGACTACCCAGCTGACTGACCCAGACCAGAGTCACCTTCCCCTTGGTAACCGGCACCGCAATAGTCTGCGCAGTAGCGCCACTGCCAATGGTTACCGTGTGTTGGCCCGCAGGCAGGGCGTTTCGCCAGATGCTGACGCCATAGGGCAAGGTGGACCAGGAGCGGGTATCGGCATGTTCAGAAACTGCGTTATAGAGACCAACCAGAATATTACCCAGAGTGCCACCCTGCTTGGCCACCTCATGCCGAACCGCCTCTTTACTCGCTAGGCGCAAAATCTGACGCATCAGCACGCCGGGTAACCGCTCATGCAGAGACTGGCTGGCCAGCCCTTGCAATGACACCAGGGGGTCGGTCTGCCCATGGGCCCCATCCAGACTCAGTGGCACAGCGACCACCGGGTAGTCCGAAGATCCAAACCAGGGCAAGGCAATCGTAAAGGTTCGGAAATCACCATCGGAGGTGGCTATCGGTAACGGTAGATAGAACTCCTGCACCGGATCGATCAACTCTTGCTCGTACAGTAGGACGACCTCGCCCTGATCGGTCACCGGCTTCACCGAATGGTCAGCGGTGGAGCCAAAACGCTTCTGATACTCCTGATACTCCTGCTTCAATCCCATCCTCTGGGTCAGCCGTAGCAGATCCTGTTGCAACACTCGATTATTCGGAGCGACCTCCAATGCCCGGCGATAATCGACGTAGGCATCATTCGGATTGCCAGTCGCCTCATACAAAAGCGCCGAGAGATAGAAGGTATAGCCACTTTGGATCTTGCCCTTGAGGGGTTCAGCTCCGGCAGGCAGTGGCGGCAGTCCCTCCTGAGCCTGCGCCAGCGATTGCTCGAGTCCAGCTTGTTGAACTTCGGCCTCCGCCGCCTGCAACTCTTCATCGCGCCGCGCCAAGGCGCGCTCTTGCGACTGGTTGGCAAGACGAAGTTCCACCAGCGCATCCTGGGTCTTGTCGAGGAAGAGGTAATTGAGGGCCTGATAGTGGTGCAGCAAGGTCTGCTCATAGTCAGGAGCCTGGTAGGCAATCGTCTGATCGTTGCTTAACAGAGATCCAGCTTGTTGCAAGCCATCACTGACCCGGAACTCGGCTTGTTGATCCAGCCAATTCAACTCGGTAGCTGCCGCCGCCAAATTGCGTTGGCTAGTTTTCCAATCACCCAACAGGAAGGCGATGCGCCCTTGCTGCAGACGATCCAGCACATAGTTGTTATCCTTGGCCGTCGATTCCGGAATGGCAGCCAAAGCCTCCGACCACTGCCCCACTTGCAGCTGCTGACGCATCGGCTGCATCGTATCGCTGTAGCTAACAAATAGAGCCCCGACACTGGCGCAGCCAATCAGAATACCGCCCACGGCAACAACGAGAGCCCGGGGCCAGCATTTGCATGGTGATCCCATCATGTTCCTACTTGGCAAGCAGAGGTCCGAGTGGCTGACCACCCAATAGATGCATATGCAGGTGGAAAACCTCCTGCCCGGCATGACGATTGCAATTGACAATCAAGCGATAGCCGTCAGCGGCAATCCCCTCCTCCTCGGCCAACTTGCTGGCAACCGTAAATAACCGACCCAATGCTTGTTCATCTTCGGTAGTGACATGATTCACAGTAGGGATCAGCTTATTCGGTACAATCAGGATGTGAGTGGGTGCTTGGGGGCCAATGTCGCGGAATGCGGTCACCAATTCATCTTGATACAACAACTTGGCAGGTATCTCCTGACGAATGATCTTGCTAAAAATTGTCTCTTCTGACATGACGAGATCCTTAAAAATCACCAGATTCGGCTACGCTGATGGCAACAAGGGCTATTTGAGACCGACTCATTCACGGAAGCCGCTAGGCCAGTGTGATTCAGCTCGAGCTTTGTCGGTACCAGCACGAAAAACTGTTAAACATTTGACAGCTTTTAAAGAAGATATACAAGTTCGGGCGTCTGGGAAGATGTCTAACAAACAGCAGTCAACTTGGCGGGTGTTACCACAATGAAAATTAAAATTGATGATTTATCCATTTTGCATCGTGTCTATCTGAGCTTTGCCGTTCTCATCGGCGTTCTGGTCGCAGGCTCCATGCTCAATTACTCCAGCCAAAACCAGCTCAATGCAGCCCTGGTTTCTGTCACTGAAGAGGCCTCTCCTATCGTCCTGCTCGCAAACAAGCTGGAAGTGAGCCTGCTCTCGACCAACAAGAGACTGACGGATGTGCTCTCCGAAAAAGACCCAGCCCAGTTAGCCGAGTTGACCAAGGAGCTCGAAGGCTCCCGCAAGTTGTTCACTGAGTCGCTGAATAATTTCAAGCATGAGGCGGAGAAGCTGCCGTTGCTGGAAAGCTATGTCCCAACACTCGAGAAAGCCTCGAAGAGCTATCTGGATGGCACAGCCAATCTGGCTCAGCAAAGAGCCGAACTGTTGACCCTGTTGCGCCAGACCAACAAGGGCAAGAGTGAATTCCAGGCCATCATGCCGCTGTTCAAGCAAGAGCTCAGCGACATGCTCGGCAAGATTGATGACAGCTATGTGCAGGGTGTATTTCGCACCATGCAGGCCAGACAGTCCCCTATTGAAGTCACCACCTTTGATGCACTGAACCAATCCAGCCCAGCACTAGTTGCAGCCGCGCTCGAACGCAACCGCAAGCAACTAGCCGACTACAACAAGGCCATCGCCGATCTCAAACTGGAGATCCCTGAGCTCGAAAATAATATCGGCCTCTACATCAAGAGCTTCATTCTGAACACCACGCACGATAAGGGGCTGTTGGCGCGCTACCTGGAGCTGGTTAAGACTCAGGTTGCTCTAGAAAAGCAGGCCAAGGATGCCAGTCTGCAAGTCATGGCGGTCCAGGCTGAACTGGGACGCCTGCAGCTGGTTGCCCAAGGGGTCATGGACAAGAGCATCGAAAACGCCAACCACACCCTGGCGACAGGCCGCATGCAGTTGTTCGGTACCGTCCTGTTGGCTGTTGCCTTTGCTTTCGGGGTTGCCATGCAACTGGCCCGCAGCATCCGCACTCCACTGCGTCAGCTGATCGATGTACTCAACGCCGCCACCCAGGGTGATATGACCCGTCGCGTCAAGTACCGCAGCCAGAACGAATTTGGCCGTCTCGGTGCCCAGGTCAATACCCTGGTTGAGCAGATGGGTGATGTACTGATGAAGTTGTCTGAAGCAGCGAGTCAGCTCAATCAGGCTGCCCATGACAACCGCACCACAGCCGAGCGCTCCAGTAACGAGCTGAATCTGCAACGCCAGGAAACCGCTAGCGTCGCCGCAGCCATGACGGAAATGGAAGCCTCGGTGCGTGAAGTCGCCCAAGCCGCCCACCATACGCTGGAACAGGTCATGGCGGTCGAAAAAGCCTCCGAGGCAGGTCGCAGCATCATGGCAACCAACATCTCGACTACCCATCAGCTGGCCAATAAGTTGACCGAAACCGGCAAGGTGATTGGTGATGTTAACAACATGAGCGGCAATATCGGCAACATTCTGGATGTAATCCGCGGCATTGCGGAACAGACCAACCTGCTGGCCCTGAACGCCGCCATCGAAGCAGCACGAGCCGGTGAGCATGGCCGTGGCTTTGCCGTGGTTGCCGATGAAGTTCGCACCCTGGCGCGCCGCACTGCGGACTCCACCTCAGAGATCCGCTCTATGATTGAAGGATTGCAACAGGCCGTTCAACGTGCCGTTCGCGTCATGAATGAGTGCAGTGGCGAGATGGAGTCCAGCGTGCAGCAAAGCTCCAACGCCAACAGTGCCATGGAAGAGATCCAGGCCATCATCACCATGATCAGTGACATGTCCAGCCAGATCGCTTCGGCCGCCGAAGAGCAGCAAGCAACCAGCGCCGAGATCTCCTCCAACATCAACCGGATCTCCGAGATTGCCGACTCCAACTATGAGGGGATCCAGGAAGTGGCCAATACCAGTCAGGTTCTCGATCAGTTGGCGGTTCAGCAAAAGACCCTGGTGCAACGCTTCCATCTGTAAGCAAGCATCCAATAAACAAGGGGAGCCAGTGGCTCCCCTTGTTATTTCTGCTGCTGAATGATTCCCCGAAAGTGGGACCAGCTGCCCTAGCACCAACAGCCGCTTACAATTCGGCAATAGCGCCCTTGCCTACCCCTTCGTAAGCCACCACGCGCAGCGAGCGACCTGCCAACTGAGGTTCGAGCTGGCGTGCGATATAGTCAGCGAGCAACTCCACGGTCGTGTCACTGTCCACCAGTTCAACCTCGGCTCGCGCCATCAACAGCTGAAAATCCCCCTGGGGCGCCTGATAACGAAAGCCTATATAGTGAGGTTCTTGGCACAACCCAGCCTGTTCACTCAGATCTAACTGTGCCAGTGGCACCACATCTTCGAGCGACCCTAGATAGATATCTGCCCAGCGAGACGCCCACTGCTGCTCAAGCGCTAAATCCCGTTCACCATCGACCCAAAGCTCCAGCATGGATCTATGGCCATGGGCAATGCGCTGACAGTTGCCATCATGCTTTTTCAGGCCGTGGCTGTAGTGATAAAAGGCAGTCGCAATCGCCTCGGGACGAAGATGAATCGTCAGCCCTTCAATATTACCGGGCAGCCGCAACCGGATGGTCTGCCGCAAATAATCACTGACCGTTGAGGCGGTCACCTCCTCGGCAGGCAGCAAACAGAATGCCTGCGCGGGAGCCCGCAAGTGGATAGAACGCTCGGGGCGCATAAAATCAACACAGAGAGAATCGGCAGCCGCACTGACATGCGTGCAGGCTGAACCAACAGGGATCAGCAACCGATGATCCACTTCGGCATCAATGATGGCCTTGATCTCCTTTTTTACCCGCGCAAAATCCAGCAGCATGCTCATGGCATTGAGCTCGCCACTGAGCTCTACATCGACCAGCCAGCTTTCTCCGACCATGCCACGGGCAGCAGACAAGTAAGATGCATCAATTACGGTCAGATCACGGACAAACAGTTTCATCGCTTCATGGGCCCTCGCCTTGATAGGGTTGGTATTATATGCGGCAACTCGCCAGAAAGGATCACAACATCATCTCGGACGCTCTCCTTGCACCAGCAAGGTCAAATCCAAGCAAGATAATCACGGGACAAGGGCGGCCACGCCCCTTCAAGCCATGGTTTGCCACCACGCGAGAATGTAACGACAGCAGCAGACAAGCTCGACTAGCCAACCACAGTTATGCTCGTTTACTCATTGATTGCACAGATAATCGACGAACAGACTTAGGTGCCGGCTTAAGTGGTTGACAGCCCAGGTCGAGATCCATAGACTCTGCCTCCGTTGTATCACTCATACAACAACTCTCGGCGCGTAGCGCAGCCAGGTAGCGCACTGTCATGGGGTGTCAGGGGTCGGAGGTTCAAATCCTCTCGCGCCGACCATACAACCCTCGAAAAAGCCTCACTTTTTAGTGAGGCTTTTTTGTTTTTGGCGCGGATCGAACAAAAATCATCGGACAAAACACATTTTTGTGACCCCTATCCTTCCACCTGTCGCTGCAAATTCATACTATGGAACCGGTTTCAAACTAGTCTTTGCCGGGAGTCCGCATGTCACTGTTCAAACCAGCATTAACGCGTTATTTCGAAAAATGCGGTGTATCCGCCCATGATGCACAGCGCGTACAAGCACTCTTCGGACAAAACTATCAAGCCATGGTGCAACAGATGGAAGTCCTCGGATCCAAAGGTGACAGTAAGGCACTGGCGGCCGTGCAGATCGCCGATGATGCCTTCTTTACACCAACCCATTATCCAGATGGTCCTCATTGGGGTTACATAGAATCGGCCGCGGATATCTATGAACTGGCTCAGACCATACGGGCCGCCGGGCTCTGTAGCATTGCCATCTATTGGCAAGCCTTTGGTCAGGATGTCCTAAATGACTATATCGATGTCTACCGCCGGTTTCTCACAGAGGCCGAACAGCAAGCCCATCGGCGGAGCATTGCCGTCGACACAGCCCCTCTATTGACGCTATTTATTAAAGAAGCGCAAAACCTCAAGACCCCACGCGCCAGCCACAGCTTCGTCTCCCTGTTCGGTTAATGCATGAGTCGGGATCTGGATCCCGACCCCTTCTGCGTCTTATTCCGGCCATTACTCCTCAAAACATCATGCGCCCACAAAAGCCAGCCCTGGGTTACGAAAAGGTGACCCACCTTGGCTTTTTGCTGCTTTTTTACCCAAACTAGCCAATTGAAAAGCGGGTGAAACGGTCAGATTGTGTGCTTTTCCAGCTTATCCCTGCGCTAGCGCAAGAAAAATGCAGAAATTACATAATGAAACGCTTTTCTCAACTCACCACTTTTCAACAATCCCTGTAGAATGCGCGCAAGAAAATTTTGAACTCTAAAATCATTAATCGGAGACCCTGTCGATGAAAAAGACCAAGATCGTCTGCACCATCGGTCCTAAGACCGAATCCAAGGAAATGCTGGCCAAACTGCTGAACGCAGGCATGAACGTCATGCGTCTGAACTTCTCCCACGGTGATTTCGAAGAACACGGCAATCGTATCAAGAACGTCCGTGCCGTCTGTGCCGAAACCGGTATGAAGTGTGCCATCCTGCTGGACACCAAGGGTCCGGAAATCCGTACCATCAAGCTGGAAGGCGGCAATGATGTGGATCTGGTTGCAGGCCAAACCTTCACCTTCACCACTGACAAGAGTGTCGTGGGCAACAAGGATCGCGTAGCCGTAACCTACCCAGGTTTGGCCACCGACCTGAAGCCAGGCAACATTGTTCTGGTTGACGATGGTCTGATCGGTCTGGAAGTGACCTCTGTCACTGCTACCGAAGTTATCTGTAAGGTTCTGAACAACGGCGCCCTGGGCGAGAACAAGGGTGTTAACCTGCCGAACGTCAAGACCTCCCTGCCAGCTCTGGCTGAAAAGGACAAGGCTGACCTGGTCTTCGGTTGCGAGCAAGGCGTTGACTTCATCGCTGCCTCCTTCATCCGTAAGAAGGAAGACGTGCTCACCATGCGTGAACACCTGAACGCTCACGGCGGTCAGAACATCCAGATCATCTCCAAGATCGAAAACCAAGAAGGCCTGGACAACTTCGACGAAATCCTCGAAGTCTCTGACGGTATCATGGTTGCCCGTGGTGACCTGGGTGTTGAAATCCCGGTTGAAGAAGTTATCTTCGCCCAGAAGATGATGATCGAGAAGTGTAACAAGGCTCGCAAGGTTGTTATCACCGCCACCCAGATGCTGGACTCCATGATCAAGAACCCGCGTCCGACTCGCGCCGAAGCCGGTGACGTTGCCAACGCCGTTCTGGATGGTACCGATGCAGTTATGCTGTCTGGTGAGTCTGCCAAGGGTAAGTACCCGCTGGAAGCCGTTACCATCATGGCTACCATCTGTGATCGTACCGATGGCGTTATGCCGTCCAACCTGGATGTTGCTAACGACAGCGTCAAGAAGAGCATCACCGAAGCCGTTTGTAAGGGTGCCGTAGAAACTACCGAGAAGCTGGATGCCCCGCTGATCGTTGTTGCTACCGAAGGTGGTAAGTCTGCCAAGGCTATCCGCAAGTACTTCCCGACTGCTTTCATCCTGGCTCTGACCACCAACGCCAAGACTGCTCAACAGCTGATGCTGTCCAAGGGTGTGGTTCCGGTTGTGGTTGACAAGATCGCCTCTACCGATGACTTCTACCACCTGGGTAAGGAACTGGCTCTGAAGTCAGGCCTGGCTGTCAAGGGTGATACCGTGGTCATGGTTTCTGGTGCTCTGGTACCGAGTGGTACCACCAACACCGCTTCTGTACACGTACTGTAATTCCTCCCGGCGCGGGGTTGAACCCCGCGTTCTGGATCTAAATGACGGCTCTTTCGAAGCCGTCATTTTTTTTGCCTCAGATTTTTCCAGTGCTAGAATGAGCCGCACTATACGGTGGCGCCCCCTGACTGACGCCGCATCTTCCCTTCGTCTGGCCAATGGATCCGCAACTATCCCATGACAGCTCATCACTCTTTCGTTTTCACAAGCCGTTTCTGGCATCGACTCTTCTCGTTGTTGCTTGGTCTCACGCTGTTGACCGCGAGCAATGTGTACGCCTCAACCTCTTCGTTACCGGATATTCCGACGGAGAGCAAAGTCCAGGCGCAACTCGATCAGCTCAGTAAACGCGACGTACTCACCACTGCCGAACAGAGCAAGCGTAGCGATCTGGAAAAAATACTGGCTCTTCTTGACTCCATCGATAAGGAGAAGGAGAAAGCTCAGAGCCAGAAAAAGATGCTGGAGGAGGCTCCTCGCCAGCTCCAGCAGTTCAACAGCCAACTGGATCGGCTAAAGAAACCACAGGATGAGGCCAAATTTATCAAGCAGCTGGAGGCCATGACCCTGCCCCAACTGGAAAAACGTGTCACTCAGGAGATGCAGAGCCAGCAGCAACTGCAAGCCGAGTTAGCCAACGCCAGCAGTGAGCTAACCAATCTGCAGACTCTGCCAGAGCGTGCCCAGATCAGCATGAGCCAGGCTTATAACCGCAGCCAGGACCTTCGTAATCAGCTGGGCAGCGGCAAACATGAACTCAGTACCAGCCAGCGCCAACTGCTGGCCACCGAGCTGCATCTGCTGAGCCTACAGCTCGAGCAACAACAACGAGATCTGGACACCAATACCAACCTGCAGGATCTGGCCCTCAAACGCCAGAGTCTGGCCAGCGTGCAGATCCAGCAACTAGAGCGCCGCATCCAGTTGATTCAGGACCAGATCAATGCCAAACGACTCGATGGGTCCAACCAGACGGTGGCTAACATCAATACCGATGAGGCCGCTGTTCAACGGGATCCCGTGCTGGAAAAAGAGAGCAAAATCAATCAGCAGCTGAGCCAACGTCTGATTGAAACCACCCAGAAGATCAACGAGCTGGGACAGGAAAACATCAAGATCAAGGGGTGGCTGGATCGCGTCACCCAGACCGAGCGCAACCTCAACGAACAGATCAACATGCTGCGCGGCAGTCTGCTGCTCTCTCGCATCCTGTACCAAGAGCGGCAGATGCTGCCAGATCCCAAGATCACCATGAATCTGGATGAACAAATTGCCGACTTGCGACTGGCTCAGTTTGATATCAACCAGCAACGGGATCAGCTCTTTCAGCGGGAGCAATATCTGAGCAAACTGATCGCCGATAGCAGTACCACCGATAAGGCCAGCCAACAGAGCCTGCACGATGACCTCAATGAGCTGCTCGACAGCCGCAAGGAGCTGCTCGATCAGCTCAACAAGCAGCTGGGCAGTCAACTCAATCTCAGCATCAACATCAAACTCAACCAGCAGCAGTTGCAGCGGGTCAACAGAACAGTCCAAACCACGCTGCAGCAACAGATGTTCTGGGTCA
>JAGOXX010000012.1 GCA_018059485.1 Aeromonadaceae bacterium
CTGTAAGAAAAGCACTGGTCGTCTCATGCCTGCTGGGCATCAGCTGGATGTCTCATGGGGCTGAGCTAGCCTCATCCTCATTTGTAGTGAAGGACATTCGAGTCGAAGGGCTGCAGCGGGTTACTCTAGGTGCTGCCTTGTTGAATTTGCCGGTACGAGTCGGCGATACCCTGGATGCTCAGACATCGGCAAATGCTATCAAGAAGCTCTATGCTTCCGGCAACTTCGAGGATATTCAGCTCAAACGCGATGGCAACGTACTGGTTGTTGAGGTCAAAGAACGACCAACCATCAGTAATATCGAGTTCGCCGGGAACAAGGATATCAAGGAAGAGCAGCTCAAAGAGTCTATTGAAGCTTCCGGCGTTCGTGTTGGCGAGCCACTAGACCGGACTGTGTTGCGCTCTTTGGAGAAGAATCTCGAAGATTTCTACTACGGTGTCGGTAAGTATTCCGCCAAGGTGCAGGCTATTGTCACACCGTTGCCGCGTAACCGGGTCGATTTGAAGATCAGTTTCGTCGAAGGGGTTTCGGCTAAGATCCAGCAGATTAACATTGTCGGTAATCAGGTATTCAGCGAAGAGATGTTATTGGCACAGATGTCACTGCGTGACGAGGTGCCTTGGTGGAACTTTGTTGCCGATCAGAAGTATCAGAAGCAGAAGTTGGCTGGTGATCTGGAGGCCTTGAGCTCCTATTACCTCAACCGTGGCTATCTGCGCTTCAAAGTTGACTCGACCCAGGTTGGGATGACGCCGGACAAGAAGGGGCTCTACATCACCATCAATATCCATGAAGGTGAGCAGTATAAGGTCTCGAGCGTCAGCTTGAAGGGTGATCTCATCGGTCATGGCAGTGATATGGAGAAGCTGATCCCTATTACTACGGGTGAACTCTATTCGGCAGCGACTGTTACTCATACCGAGGAGAGTCTCTCCAAATTCCTCGGCAAGTTTGGTTATGCCTACCCGCAGATCACCACCTTCCCGCAAATTGATGATGCGAAAAAAGAGGTGGCGCTGACGATCAATGTCACGCCTGGCCCCCGTATCTATGTGCGTAATATCACCATGAGCGGCAACCAAGTTACCCGGGATGAGGTTCTGCGGCGTGAAATGCGCCAGATGGAGGGGACCTGGCTCTCCAACGAACAGGTTGAAGCCTCGAAGACTCGCCTCAATCGCCTCGGCTTTTTTGAAACGGTCGAAGTGCAACCGCGTCGTCTGCCAGGCAGCGAGGACAAGGTTGATCTCGATGTGAAAGTCAAAGAACAAGCGGCTGGTTCCATCACCGGTGGTATCGGTTATGGCACTACCTCGGGTGTCAGTTTCCAACTTGGCTTGACCCAGGATAATTTCATGGGGTCAGGCAACAAGGGGGCCTTCACCTTCAACATGAACGACTACAGCAAGACTTTCGATCTGAGCTACACAGATCCTTATTTCACCCTCGATGGAGTTAGCTTGGGCGGGCGTGCCTACTACACCGAATTTGAGGCGGGTGATGCCAACCTGGTGGATTACAACAACCAGACCGTAGGGACTCGAGCAACCTTCGGTTATCCGGTGAATGAAACGAATCGACTGGAGTATGGTATCGGTTTTGAACACAACAAGTTGTCGCAGCTACAGGCCTATGCGCAAATTCGCAAGTTCTGGGAGATCTACGCCGAGAACCGCGATGATGAAGGGCGGGTGGTGTTCAATAATTTCGACTTTACCAGCAGCTGGATCCGTAACACCTTGAATAAAGGGGTGTTTGCGACTGAAGGGAATCGTCAGCAGTTGACCGGTAAGGTGACCATCCCGGGCTCCGATCTGCAGTTCTACAAGGTTAGCTTCGATGATGCTCACTACTACCCATTGGATAAAGAACACAACTGGGTTCTGTTGGGTCGTTTGAAGCTGGCCTACGGCAATGGCTACGGGACAGTTGGTGATTATAATCAGACGTTGCCATTCTTTGAAAATTACTATGCTGGTGGTGACCAGTGGCTGCGTGGCTTCAAATCCAACAGCGTTGGTCCCAAGGCTATCTACCTGTACAACGATCAGGGGAATAACAGCATCACGGCGACCGATCAGGCTGTGGGTGGTAATGCCATGAGCGTGGCCAGCTTCGAATTCATAGTGCCGACACCATTTGCCAGCGAGGCGTACCGTAATCAGCTTCGGACCTCTGTCTTCTTTGATATCGGTACGGTTTGGGATACCACCTTCAACCCGAATAATTACACCACCTGTAGTTCATCCTGTGACAAGTACTACGACTATTCAGATCCGTCATTGTACCGCGCCTCCGCAGGGGTTTCCTTGCAGTGGCTGTCTCCATTGGGGCCGCTTGGCTTCTCGTTTGCCCGACCCATTAAGGAGCAACCAGGAGATCGGAACGAAGTATTCAACTTCAATATTGGTCGCACCTTCTAAGGTGAGAAATAACAAGGAGTAGGAAGTGAGCAAAGTATTACAAGTGGCTAGCCTGGCGCTGGCAATGATGGCGAGCGGCTATTCTGCGCAAGCCGCTGCTGAAACCAAGATTGCCGTGGTTAGCGTACCGCGTATCATGCAACAGATCCCTCAGGGCAAGGCGATTGAAGCCAAGTTGAAATCCGAGTTTTCCAGCCGCATCAGCGAGATGCAACGTCTGGAAACAGAAGGTCAATCTCTGGCAGCCAAGCTGAAGAAAGATGAATCCTTCATGAGCGCGGATGAACGTACCAAGCTGCAGCGCCGCCTGGCCGAACTCCAGGCTGATTTCAACCTGAAGGGCCAAGCTCTGCAGGAAGATCAGCGTCGCCGCTTCAACGAAGAAGAGAAGAAGGTATTCGACAAGGTGCAGACTGCTATCGATGCGATCGCCAAGGCCCAGGGTTATGATCTGGTGCTGAATGGTCAGGCAGTTGTCTTTGGTGACGGAAAGTTGGACATCACCGATCAAGTTGTTCAACAAGTTAGCAAGAGCAAGTAAGCGATGAGTGTGACTCTCGGACAACTGGCTGAGCTTCTTGGCGCCGAGTTACATGGGGATGCCTCTGTCGAGGTATCCCGTGTTTCCAATCTTGAGACCGCCAAGCCAGGTGAAATCAGTTTTCTCTCTGATAGCAAGTATCAGGCGTTTTTGGTTAATACCCAGGCGAGCGCCGTGCTGGTTAAGGCATCTGATTTATCGGCATGCCAAACCAATGCGCTGGTCGTCAAAGATCCTTATGTGGGGTTTGCGCGAGTTGCCCAGTTGTTGGACAACTCGCCTAAACCAGCATCCGATATTCACCCGAGTGCTGTGATTGCCGCTGATGCTCAACTGGGCGATGGGGTGGCCATTGGTGCGAATGCCGTCATCGAGTCTGGTGTCGTACTGGGCGATGGGGTTCTGGTGGGCCCGGGATGTTTTATTGGCAAGAATAGTCGACTCGGCAAGGGTACCCGACTGTGGGCCAATGTAACCATCTACCATAATGTACGAATTGGTGAGGCCTGCCTGTTCCAGTCTGGATGTGTGATTGGTTCGGATGGGTTTGGTTATGCCAACGAGCGCGGTGAGTGGATCAAGATCCCGCAGGTCGGTGGTGTGACGATAGGTAATCGGGTCGAAATTGGCGCTTGTACGACGATCGATCGGGGGGCTATCGACGATACCAAGATAGCCGATAACGTCATCATCGATAATCAGTGCCAGATCGCCCATAACGTCGAAATTGGCTATGGTACTGCGATTGCGGGAGCCGCTACGTTCGCGGGTAGCACCAAAATCGGCAAATACTGTATCATTGGCGGCGCCTCTGTCTTCAACGGCCATATTCAGGTGTGTGATCAGGTCACCATCACGGGTATGTCGATGGTCATGCGATCCATTACCGAGCCAGGCGTTTATTCGTCTGGCATCCCGGCCCAATCCAACAAAGAGTGGCGTAAGATGGCTGCTCGGGTGCTACATATCGAAGATATGCATAAGCGGTTGAGCAAGCTGGATAAATTGGTTGATGGCCAGGAACAATAAGTGATTAAGGATACAGGTTTGAGCAACGAACTGAACCAACTAGACATCCAGGAAATTCTGGATCTTCTGCCGCACCGTTACCCCTTCCTGCTGGTTGATCGCGTGGTCAACTATGAAATCAGCGAAGAGCGCAAGGTACTGCGTGGCATCAAGAATGTGTCATTTAACGAGCCATTCTTTCAGGGCCACTTCCCGCAGAAGCCGGTGCTTCCCGGTGTGCTGATCCTGGAAGCCATGGCCCAGGCTACCGGGATTTTGGCCTTCCGCATGGTTGGTAAGCCCAAACCGAATGAGCTCTACTATTTTGCATCGATCGACAATGCCCGCTTCAAGCGCCCAGTTGTGCCTGGAGATCAGCTGGTGTTGGATGTGGAGTTTTTGAAAGAGCGTCGTGGCATCGCCAAGTTTACCGGTGTTGCGACTGTGGATGGCGAGGTGGTGTGTACCGCTGAGCTGATGTGTGCCAAACGCGAGAGCTGACATCGTGATCCATCCAAGTGCTGTAATTCATGAAACTGCCATCATAGACGCGGGTGCCGTTATCGGTGCCAACGTGGTGATCGGCCCATGGACCCTGGTCGGCGCCGAAGTCGAGATCGGAGAGGGGAGCTGGATTGGCTCTCATGTGGTCATCAAGGGGCCGGCCAAGATTGGTCAGGGCAACAAGATTTTCCAATTCTGCTCCATCGGCGAAGATTGCCAGGATAAAAAGTACAAGGGTGAACGGACTTTCCTTGAAATTGGCGATCACAATGTCATCCGTGAGCATTGCACCTTCCACCGAGGCACCATCCAGGACAGCTGCCTGACCAAGGTTGGTAGTCGCAACCTGTTTATGGTCAATGTGCATGTTGCCCATGATTGTGTCATTGGTGATGACTGCATCTTTGCCAACAATGCGACTCTGGCGGGACATGTCCATATCGGTGACTGGGTGATCTTTGGTGGCTTGGCTGCCATTCACCAGTTTGGCCGTGTGGGTTCCCATGCCTTCGTTGCCGGTATGGCGGCACTGAACAAAGACGTGCCCCCTTATGTAATGGCTGCCGGTCATTACGCCAAGCCATTTGGCGTCAACAGTGAAGGGCTCAAGCGTCGTGGTTTCTCTGCTGAAGCCATCTCCATGGTCAAGCGTGCCTACAAGCTGCTCTACCGTCAGGGGTTGACTGTCGAGGAGGCATTGCCAGAACTCGAAGGCATGGCTGCCGAAGAGCCTGCGGTTGCTCTGTTTGTCGATTTCCTCAAACAGAACGAGCGCGGCATTGTCCGCTGATCGGTCATGACTGAGTTTAAACGCCCACTGCGGATTGCCATTGTCGCCGGAGAAGTCTCCGGCGATATTCTTGCTGCGGGTCTGATGCAGGAACTCCGTCAACGCCACCCGGATGTTGAATTCATCGGCATTGCCGGCCCTCGCATGCAGGCGCAGGGTATTCAGACTCTGTTTGAGATGGAAGAGCTGGCGGTCATGGGGCTGGTCGAAGTACTGGCTCGTCTGCCGCGCCTGCTGGCGGTTCGTCGCCAACTGATCCGGGAATTGATCGCCAATCCCCCGGATCTCTTCATCGGCGTCGATGCCCCAGATTTCAATATCGGGGTTGAGCTTCTCCTCAAACGGCACGGTATCAAGACGGTTCATTATGTCAGCCCATCGGTCTGGGCTTGGCGGCAATCGCGCATTCATAAGATCAAGGCGGCGACCGATCTGGTGCTGGCCTTCTTGCCATTTGAAAAAGCCTTCTACGACCAGCATCAGGCTCCCTGTCGTTTTGTCGGCCACACCATGGCCGATTCGGTGCCCATGGTCAGCGATCGCGAGGCTGCCTGTCAGCGCCTGGGGCTGGATCCGGCGCGTCGTTACTTGGCGGTGCTGCCGGGTAGTCGCCACGCAGAGGTAGAGCTGCTGGCGCCGATATTCTTGCAAGCCTGCCAACTGCTGCGTCAGTCGCATCCGGAATTGGAAGTCGTTGTTCCCCTGGTCAATGGTCGACGTCGTCAGCAATTTGAGGCCATCGTCCAACAGATGGCTATCGAGATGCCCCTGCATCTTTTCGATGGCCAGGCTCGCGATGTGATGGCGGCCGGTGATGCAATCTTACTGGCTTCAGGGACGGCGACGCTGGAAGCCATGCTGGTTAAACGGCCCATGGTCGTCGGTTACAAGGTCAATGCGCTGACCTACTGGATTGGGCAGCGGTTGGTCAAGATCCGTACCTTTGCGCTGCCGAACCTGCTCGCAGGGCGACAGTTGGTGCCTGAGTTGATTCAAGACGGCTGCACGCCGGAGGCGATTTGCCAGGAGCTGACTGCGCTATTGGCGCAGGATAACTCGGCATTGCTGGATCAATTTACCCAGCTGCACCAACTGATCCGCTGTGATGCCGACAAGCAAGCGGCTGAGGCCGTACTGCAGTTACTGGATGCCTCATGAGCGATTTTATATACCCTTGTGATCCGAGCCAGATCCTGGTGGCGGGTGTGGATGAGGTGGGGCGTGGCCCGTTGGTCGGTGATGTGGTGACGGCCGCCGTGATCCTAGATCCGGCTCGTCCCATTCTGGGCCTTAACGACTCCAAAAAACTCTCCGAGAAGAAGCGGCTGGCGCTGTATGACGAGATCGTCGACAAGGCGTTAGCCTATGCCATTGGCCGTTGCTCGCCCACTGAGATCGACGTGCTGAATATTCTGCACGCGACGATGCGCGCCATGCAGCGCGCCGTTGCCGCCTTGCCGCTGGCTCCCGGCTACGTGCTGGTGGATGGTAATCGCACACCCGATTTTGGCATTCCAGCGCTGGCGGTGGTCAAGGGAGACAGCAAGGTGGCCGAGATCAGCGCGGCATCCATCCTGGCCAAGGTGACCCGGGATCGGGAGATGGCTGAACTCGATGCCCTATTCCCGAATTACGGTTTTGCCCAGCACAAGGGCTATCCGACGGCCGAACATCTGGCTCGCCTCCAACAGTTTGGCGTCACCGAGCACCACAGACGCAGTTTCCGCCCGGTGCGTGTTGCACTGGGGTGGGAATAACCCTCAGATATTCCCCCGAGTAAGGGATCGACGAAGATGGCAGAACCTCGTTTCATACACCTGCGCGTCCATTCCGACTTCTCGATGGTCGATGGACTGCAGAAGATCAAGCCGCTCGTTGCACGAGCTGCCGAGCATGGCATGCCGGCGATGGCCATCACCGATCAGATGAACCAGTGTGGCCTGGTGCGTTTCTATGGCGAAGCTCATGGCAAGGGGATGAAACCCCTGGTCGGCGTCGATTTCTGGGTGCAAAGCAGTGAACTCGGTGATGAGTTGTTTCGCCTGACGGGTCTGGCGATGGACAACGACGGCCAACAGAATCTGGTGCAGCTTATCTCCAAAGGCTATCTGCGTGGCCATGTGCAAGGGTTGCCGGTCATCGACAAGCAGTGGCTGGTCGAACACCAGGCAGGAGTGATACTGCTCTCCGGCGGGCGTGAGGGGGATGTCGGCAAGTTTCTGCTCAAGGGCAATGAAGCCATGGTGGCGCGCTGTGTGGAGTTCTATCAGCACCATTTTGCCGACCGCTTCTATCTGGAGCTGATCCGTACCGGGCGCACCGACGAAGAGACCTACATCCGCATGGCTGTTGCATTGGCGCAACAGTCGGCGCTGCCTGTGGTGGCGACCAACGAGGTGGTATTCCGCGATGAGGAGGACTTCGAAGCTCACGAAATCCGGGTCGCGATCCATGATGGTTATACCCTGGATGACAGCCGTCGCCCCAAGCGGTTCAGTGCCCAGCAGTACCTGAAGAGTCAGGAGCAGATGGCCGAGCTGTTCGCCGATCTGCCCGAGGCTCTGGAGAACACGGTCGAGATTGCCAAGCGCTGTAACGTGACGGTGCGACTGGGTGAGTACTTTTTGCCAAAATTTCCGACCGGCGATATGTCGACGGAAGATTATCTGGTGCTGCGCTCCAAGGAGGGGCTCGAGGAGCGGCTGGAGTTTCTCTTCCCTGATCCGCAAGTCCGGGCCGAGAAGCGTGGCGAGTACGATGAGCGGCTGGATATCGAGCTCAAGGTCATCAACCAGATGGGCTTTCCCGGCTACTTCCTCATCGTCATGGAGTTTATCCAGTGGTCGAAGGACCACAACATTCCGGTTGGGCCGGGGCGGGGCTCAGGTGCTGGTTCTCTGGTCGCCTATGCCCTGAAGATCACCGATCTGGATCCGCTGGAATTCGATCTGCTGTTCGAACGCTTCCTGAACCCGGAGCGGGTCTCCATGCCCGACTTCGACGTCGACTTCTGTATGGATCGCCGGGACGAGGTGATCGACCACGTCGCCGAGATGTATGGTCGTGAGGCGGTCTCGCAGATCATCACCTTTGGCACCATGGCGGCCAAGGCCGCCATCCGTGACGTTGGGCGGGTGCTCGGCCACTCCTATGGCTTTTGCGATCGCATCTCCAAGCTGGTGCCACCCGATCCGGGCATGACTCTCGCCAAGGCGTTTGAGGCCGAACCCAAGCTGCCTGAGTTATACGAGCAAGATGAAGAGGTCAAGGCGCTGATCGACATGGCGCGCCGCCTGGAGGGGGTGACGCGCAACGCGGGTAAGCATGCAGGGGGTGTGGTGATAGCGCCCACCAAGATCACCGACTTTGCTCCTCTGTATTGCGATGGCGAGGGAAACAACCCGGTCACTCAATTTGACAAGAACGACGTTGAGTACGCCGGTCTGGTCAAGTTTGACTTCCTGGGGCTACGCACCCTGACCATCATCCAGTGGGCGCTGGATATGATCAATCCGCGCATGGCGCGTGAAGGCAAAGAGACGGTGCGCATCGAGGCAATCCCGCTCGATGACAAGAGTTCGTTCAAGACCCTGTTGGGTTGCAAGACGACCGCCGTGTTCCAGCTTGAATCGCGGGGCATGAAGGATCTTATCAAGCGTCTGAAGCCGGACTGCTTCGAAGATATGATCGCTCTGGTGGCCCTGTTCCGTCCGGGCCCCTTGCAGTCGGGCATGGTGGATAACTTCATCGACCGCAAACACGGCCGTGAAGCCATCTCATACCCGGATGTGCAATGGCAGCATGAATCGCTCAAGCCCATTCTGGATCCGACCTACGGCATCATCCTCTACCAGGAGCAGGTGATGCAGATCGCCCAGACCCTGGCGGGCTACACGCTCGGCGGCGCCGACATGTTGCGTCGGGCCATGGGTAAGAAGAAGCCCGAAGAGATGGCCAAGCAGCGTGCCGGGTTTGAAGAGGGGGCTGTGAAGAACGGCGTCGACGGTGAGCTGGCGATGAAGATCTTTGACCTGGTGGAGAAGTTCGCCGGTTATGGCTTCAACAAGTCACACTCGGCGGCTTATGCGCTGGTCTCCTATCAGACCCTGTGGCTGAAGACCCACTTCCCGGCGGAGTTCATGGCGGCGGTAATGACCGCGGATATGGATAACACCGACAAGATCGTGACCCTGGTCGATGAGTGTCAGCGGATGGGGCTCACCATAATACCGCCGGACGTCAACAGCGGTCAGTACCGCTTTACCGTCAACCTGCAGGGGCACATCGTCTATGGCATCGGCGCGGTCAAGGGGGTTGGTGAGGGGCCGATTGAGGCGATCATCGAGGCCCGGGAGGCGGGGGGGCCATTCCGCGATCTGTTTGATTTCTGCAACCGGGTCGACATCAAGCGGCTGAACAAGCGGGTGATGGAGAAGCTGATCCTGGCCGGCGCTCTGGACCGGCTCGGTCCCCACCGGGCTGCCTTGACGGCCAGTCTGGAAGAGGCGATGAAGGCGGCGGAGCAGAAGGCCAAGGATCTGGCGCGTGGCCAGAACGATCTGTTTGGCGATATTTTTGCCACCGATGATGATGCCGTCTTGCCGAGCCCCTGCTTTGCCGATGTGCCGGAGTGGCCAGACAAGATCTGGCTGGAGGGCGAACGGGAAACGCTTGGCCTCTACCTGACCGGCCACCCCATCAATCAGTATCTACCCGAGCTGCGGCACTATGTTTCGGGTAGTCTATGCGACCTGCACCCCACGGAGCGGGACAAGATCACCACGGCGGCCGGACTGGTCATAGCCGCGAGAGTTCTGGTCACCAAGCGGGGTAACCGCATGGGGATCCTGACCATCGACGATCGCTCCGGGCGGCTCGACATCACGCTGTTTAGCGAAGCATTGGAACGTTATGAAAATCTGCTTGTCCAAGACAAGATACTAGTTGTCAGTGGACAGGTCGGCTTTGATGACTTCTCCGGTGGGCTTAAGATGTCAGCCCGTGAGCTGATGGATATTTCCGACGCACGCGCTCGTTATGCACGAGGCTTGCGCTTGAATCTGGAACAAAAACAGATCGATGAGCGATTTTTCCAGCGTTTTGCTGAAATTATGCAACCTCATCGTGCCGGTATCTGTCCGGTTCAGGTATGCTACCGCAAACCTGGCGTACAGGCCGCGTTGCACCTAGGCACCGAGTGGCGAGTAACGCCCACCGATCAACTACTGGACGACCTGCGCATGCTATTGGGCAAGCAGAATGTCGACCTGATTTTTGAGTAGCGATTTCGGATACCAATATGAATTTAAACTTTCTCGATTTTGAACAACCGATTGCCGAGCTGCTGGCTCAGATTGATGAGCTCAAGCATGTCAGCAGTGGCGTGGGTAACAATGTGGATCTCTCCGAGGAGATTTCCCGTCTGGAGAAGAAGAACGAAGAGCTGACTCGCAAGCTGTTTTCTGAGTTGGGCGCTTGGCAGATCTCCCAGATCGCTCGTCATCCGCTGCGTCCCTACACCAAGGATTACATCAGCCGTTTGTTCACCGAGTTTGATGATCTGGCCGGTGACCGGGCCTTTGCCGACGACAAGGCGATCATCGGCGGGATTGCCCGCCTTGAAGGCGAGCCTGTGATGGTGATTGGCCATCAGAAGGGGCGTGATACTCAGGAGAAGATCCGCCGTAACTTCGGTATGCCGCGTCCGGAAGGGTATCGCAAGGCATTGCGTCTGATGCAGATGGCCGAGCGGTTCAAAATGCCGATCATCACCTTCATCGATACTCCGGGAGCCTATCCTGGGATCGGTGCCGAGGAGCGTGGTCAGTCCGAGGCCATCGCCCGCAACCTCAAGGTGATGTCTAGTCTCAAGGTTCCTGTGGTCTGCACCGTGATCGGTGAGGGTGGCTCCGGTGGCGCACTGGCCATCGGCGTTGGCGATCGGGTCAACATGTTGCAGTACTCTACCTACTCGGTGATCTCACCAGAAGGCTGTGCCTCCATCCTGTGGAAGAGTGCCGATAAGGCATCACTTGCTGCCGAGGCCATGGGCATCACGGCTCAACGCCTGAAGCAACTGAAGCTGATCAACAACATAGTGCCGGAGCCACTGGGCGGTGCTCATCGCGATTACGACGAGATGGCTGCTCTGCTGCGCAAGCGCCTGTTGGCCGATCTGGCCGATCTGCGCCGTCTTTCCACTGAGCAACTGCTGAGTGAACGCTACGCGCGACTGATGTCTTTCGGTTACTGCTGATCCTCAGCCAGCTAGAAAACAAAGGCACCCTCGGGTGCCTTTGTCGTTCTTGCAGTGCGACGGGTCAGCGACAGGCCTGTGGCAAGGCGCGGGGGCGAATGGTCTGGCTTTGGCAGCGCCAGCTCAAGATGCCGTTTTCGTCCTCGCTGGCGACAAACTGCAGAGATTGACCGGTGCTTGGTGGCGCCAACTGTAGTTCCAGTACACCCTGGTTGCTATCAAGCTGTACGCCGCTTACCCAGTTGGGCAGAGTGGGGATGGCCAGCTCATGGATGTCTGTGGGCAATGCCTGGTGTTCGGCATAGTACTGAGTCAACTCTTGAGTTATCGCTTGACCACTGTGATAGACGCCAGACATCTTGGATCTCTGGGTGTAGTCGTGATAGGCAGGAATGGCGATGGCTGCCAGGATGCCGATGACGGCAATAAAGCCAACAATCAGCACCACAAACAGTATGATGCTGCTGGTGCCGCCCTTGGCACTGAGATAGCCCAGCTGGCGTTGTCGTTCGCTATGCAGTGCTTCTGCTTTGCGGATCTTGCTCTGGCAATGGCGGTAGTAGAGGGCGTTGGCGAATAGGGGGGGCAGCAGCAGTATGGCGAGTGTATAGGCCAGGTAGCACCCGAGCATCATCAGACCGCGAGATTCACCGAGCAGGCTGGTGATGAGCCCCAGAACCGAGGTGCAGACATAGGGCAGGATGAAGTAGAGCAGGGCTGCCAGCCACATCTTGCGGTACAACAACCAGTAGAAGGTGATGAAGAACGCCGGCCAGTGCCAGCCGATCGTCGTCTTGCCATTCGCCTCGTACTCTTCGAAGCGCTGCAGATAGTATTCCTGATTTTTGGGGCCCAGGATGGCCCGGAAATTTTCGCGGGTCACCTCATCCGGCGTGGGCTCGGTCAGCGAGTGGCCACAGTGCGTGCAGAAGTGGCCAACCTCTGGGTTGGGGGTGGCGCATTGGGGGCAGTGCATAAACTCTCCTTGTCTTTGGTTTTTTTCTGAACAGGCTCATCATAACGGTTTTATAACCTCGTGGTTATTTAGCATCTGAAAACCCCAGTGCGGTCACGGCTTGACCGATTTGCCAACGGCCTGGCTCTGCTGGCGGGCGCCATCTGGTATCATGCCGTTCCATCGTGGTTGAAGAGCGAGAATCATGGTTGACGATCCTCTGGTTGAATCTCATCTGGCCTGGCTGTCGGCGCAGCTGACACCGGCGCCTCTGCTGGTCGGTTATAGCGGTGGCCTGGACTCCCATGTACTGCTGCTCTGGCTGGCTCGCTTTGTCGCGCGTCACCCGGAGTTTTCGCTGCAAGCGGTGCATGTGCATCATGGCCTGAACCCGTTGGCCGACGGGTGGGCGCTTCACTGCCAGCACGTGTGTGATGCGTTGGGAGTAGCGCTTATCGTTGAACGGGTGGCGGTGACTGTGGCCCGGCGCGAGAGTCTGGAAGCCCGGGCTCGCGAGGCGCGCTATCGGGTTCTGGCTCAGCATCTGCCGCTAGGGGGGTATCTGCTGACGGCCCACCATCAAGATGATCAGCTCGAGACCCTGCTGTTGGCGCTCAAGCGCGGCGCCGGGGTGCGCGGGCTGGCGGCCATGCCCCATCGTCAACCCTTCGCACAGGGGGAGCTCATTCGTCCTCTGCTTGATTGCTCGCGGGCCAGCCTGCAGGGCTGGGCTGAGGCGCAGGGGCTGCGCTGGATCGAGGATGACAGCAATCAAGACGAGCGGTTTGATCGCAACTTCTTGCGTGCCCAGATCCTGCCCCGCCTGCAGGCCCGTTGGCCCAGTTTCGGCGAAACCGCCTGCCGCAGTGCTAGTCTGTGTGTCGAGCAGGAGGCTCTGGCGCAGGAGCTGGCCGAGCAGGATAGAAGCCAGTGCGAGCGGCCCGATGGCAGCCTGTCGATTTCGGCCATGAGTTCCCTTTCCATTCCCCGGCGCCACAATCTATTGCGTGGCTGGTGTCGTCATCACACGGGTTCGGTACCGGAGCGCGGGGCTCTGCTGCGGATCTGGCCCGAGGTGGTCGAGGCGCGCGTCGATGCCTCGCCGCAGCTGGTCACCTCCTGTGGCGAGATCCGGCGCTTCGAGGGCTCTCTCTATCTGTTGCGCGAGGCACCCCTCGCGATCCCCGAGCCGCAGTTGCTGAACTGGCCTGGTGCCTGGCCGGTGGGGTCTCATACCCTGACGCTTGCGCGAGTCGAGCAGGGCGCCCAGTTGCGCTTACCGCGCGATGGAGAGCTGGTGACCTTGCGCTTTGCCGTGGCTGGCAGTTTGCGCACCCAGCCTGTGGGGCGCGCCGGCTCTCGCCCGCTGAAGAAGCTCTGGCAGGAGTATGGGGTTGCACCCTGGCTACGGGATCAGATCCCGCTGCTATTTTACGGGGAGACCCTGGTGGCGGCGGTTGGTCTGTTTATCTGCCAGGCTGGCTGTGCCGAGGGTGAGTCTGGCTTGCAGCTGATCTGGCAAGGGTAGCGATTCAAACCTGCGAAGATGCCAATGGCGCTATCAGCGCCATTGGTTTGGAGATCCGGCTTTGCAACCATCGGCTCAGTCGAGCTGGCCGGTACGCAGCCGCTTTTGATGGTAGAGCTGCTGATCGGCCATGACGTAGAGATCGGCGGCTGTCATCCCCTTCTGCCAGCGGGTGAAGCCGAAGCTGGCTCCGACATGCAGAGGCTGCAGCTCGGGATGGTTCTGCAGATGGTATCGAATCCGTGCCTTCACCCGCTCGGCCGCATCGCCATCCGCCGGTTGTAACAGGATGGCAAACTCGTCCCCACCGAGGCGAAAAACTTGATCGGTCTGACGGATGCTGCGGGTCATGATCTCGGCGAAGGCTTTGAGAACCTTGTCTCCGACCGGGTGACCATGGGTGTCATTGATCTGCTTGAAGTGATCCAGATCCAGCAGTGCCAGGGTCAGTCCATCGGGGCTGCGTTGATTCTGCTGGATGGCGCGGGGCAACGACTCGTCGAAGAAGGCCCGGTTGCCCAGCCCGGTCAGGTGGTCGAGGCGACTCAGGGTATCCATCTGCTCCATACGCAGGAACAGGCGGAGCGGTTGGACCAGCAATTGATGGAGTTGCTGCAGCTTGCGCTGTTGCTGTTGGTCCAGAGCCTCTTGCAGCTCATAGTCCAACTGTCCCAGGTACTGCTTCTGGCTATCTTGCAGCGTGAAGCTCTGCTTGTGGCCGCGCTTGACGCCATCCAGCAGTTTCACTCGCTGTGCCATGAAGTGATAGGCGAGGCGGCAAACCGGCAGCTGATTAGCCACCCAGGCGGCAAAAGTTTGCAGCAGATCGGCAAGTTTTTCCTGTGACATCAGGCTCTCGAGCAACTCAAGCTTTTCCCGACTGGCGATCGGCGCATGAGCCGCGTAGTGGCTGAAATTCAGCTCCGCACTGCGATGAAAGTTGCTAATCACTTGAAGGTTTTCCATCTCGGTCACCCAGCCTCTGGTCATTCATGACTCAGAAGAAGCAAAAGATATGCCTGTGATGGTTTTTCTTGTTTATTTTGCCCATGTCGTGATTTATCTGATTGATAAAATTGATTATTTATTTTTGATGGTGGGGAGATATGCTCTCCCGTCATCAGCGGAGATCGGTATATCGAAGAGGAGGCTGCACGAGGGTTTCGTGATGCGTCAACTTTGTGACGGCCAATTGTTCTGGCTGTGGCATCATGGGGGAAAATGTCATTTTTTCAACGGTGGAGCTTCCATGTTCAAGGCGCTGGTATTGGAGCAAGTCGAAGGCAAGACTCAGGCTGTGGTTCGTGAGTTGCAGGAGAGTGTGTTGCCAGGTGGTGAGGTGTTGGTCGCTGTCGAGTTCAGTTCGCTCAACTACAAGGATGGTCTGGCGATCACCGGCAAGGGGCCCATAGTTCGCAGTTGGCCCATGGTGCCGGGGATCGATCTGGTGGGTGTGGTGCTGGAATCCGCGGATGGGCGTTTTGCTCCCGGCGACCGGGTCTTCTCCACCGGTTGGGGCGTCGGCGAGAATCATTGGGGCGGCATGGCCACGCGTGCCCGCCTGAAGGCTGACTGGCTTCTGTTGTTACCGGAAAGCTTGAGTGCCCGGCAGGCCATGCAGATCGGCACTGCGGGTTTAACCGCCATGCTCTGCGTGATGGCGCTGGAAGAGGCGGGTGTCAGCCCGGAGCAGGGCGAGGTGCTGGTCACTGGTGCCAGCGGTGGGGTTGGCTCTGTGGCCGTCAGTCTGCTGGCGCAGCTGGATTATCCGGTGGTGGCGGTGACCGGGCGCGCCGGGAACCAAGATTACCTGACGGCGCTGGGGGCGAGCCGGGTGATCCCGCGCGATGAGTTTGCTGGGTCTGCCAAGGCGCTGGACAAGCAGTTGTGGGCTGGCGCTATCGATACCGTGGGCAGTCAGCTGCTGGCCAAGGTGATTTCTCAGGTGAAATACAATGGCGCGGTCGCTGCCTGCGGGTTGGCCGGTGGGGCCGATCTGCCCTCCAGTGTGATGCCGTTTATCCTGCGCAACATTCGCTTGCAGGGGGTGGATTCGGTCCAGTGCCCGCTGACCCGCCGTGCCGAGGCCTGGCAGCGGCTGGCTGAGTTGCTGCCTGCCAGCTTCTACAGCCAAGCCTGCCATGAGGTGGATCTGCACGGAGTCATTGCCGCCGCCGACGCCATCACCCAGGGCCAGATCACCGGCCGAGTCCTGGTGCGCTGCGAGTAATCGTTACTTCGCCCGCAGGATGCATTCAAGAAGGGAGCTGAGGCTCCCTTATTGTTAAGCCGCAATCTGCATCTGCGGCGAGTCGGTTGCGGCTGAGCGCCGCCCGCTGCCCAACATGGTGTGATTTAAAGGCAATAAAAAAGGATCCCTAAGGATCCTTTTTTAGTTATCACAATTAAACCACGTATTAGCGGTTTAACTTGGCCTTGATGATGGCGACGACGTCGTCGATGGCTACTTCGCTCTTCTCGCCACTGCGGCGCTGCTTGTATTCCACCACACCGTTGTCGATGCCGCGCTCGCCGATGACGATGGCGTAGGGGATACCGATCAGTTCCATATCGGCAAACATCACGCCCGGACGCTCCTTGCGGTCATCAAACAGCACATCGACACCGGCGGCCTTGAGTTCGCTGTAGAAGCGCTCGGCCAGCTCAGCCACGCGATGGGACTTGTGCATATTCATGGGGATGATGGCCACTTCAAAGGGCGCAATGGCATCCGGCCAGATGATACCGGCGTCGTCATAGTTCTGCTCGATGGCGGCGGCGACCACGCGGGAGACCCCGATGCCGTAGCAGCCCATCTCCATGATGGTGGCCTTGCCCGCTTCGTTCAGTACCGTGGCCTTCATCGCTTCGGAGTACTTGGTGCCGAGCTGGAAGATGTGGCCCACTTCGATGCCGCGCTTGAGCAGCAGGGTGCCCTGACCACAGGGGCTCGGGTCGCCTTCGACTACGTTACGGATGTCAGCCACTTCGTAACCGCTGATATCGCGATCCCAGTTGGCGCCGGTCAGGTGCTTGCCGGTCTCGTTGGCACCGCAGATAAAGTCGGCCAGATGGGCGGCGGCGCGATCGACGATGATGCGACCGGCAAAGCCCTTAGGACCGATGGAGCCAGCGTCACAACCGGCGGCGGCCTTGATCTGTTCGTCATTGGCAAAGGTCAGCGGCTTGGCGACACCCGGCAGCTTCTCGGCCTTCACCTCGTTGAGCTCATGGTCGCCACGCAGCACCAGGGCGATGACCGCCTGTTGCTGCTTGTCGTCGGCTTCGCCCAGTACCAGCAGGGTCTTGGCGATCTGGCTTGGGGCTACCTGGAAGAAGGCCGCAACCTCCTCGATGGTGTGCACGTTCGGGGTATCCACCACGGCCAGAGCGGCGGTGGCAGCCGGGCGCTCACCGGCGGGAGCCAGGGCTTCGGCCATCTCGATGTTGGCGGCGTAGTCGGAGGCGGTGGAGAAGGCGATCAAATCTTCACCGCTGTCGGCCAGTACCTGGAATTCGTGGGAGCCGGTGCCACCGATGGAGCCGGTGTCGGCTTGTACCGGACGGAAGTCCAGACCCATGCGGCTGAAGGCGGCGCAGTAGGCGGCGTGCATCTTGCCGTAGGTGTCGACCAGGCTCTCCTTGTCGATATGGAAGGAGTAGGCATCCTTCATCAAAAATTCACGGCCACGCATCACGCCGAAACGGGGGCGCACTTCGTCCCGGAACTTGGTCTGGATCTGGTAGAGGTTGAGCGGCAGCTGCTTGTAGCTGTTCACTTCATAGCGAACCAGATTGGTGATCACCTCTTCGTGGGTCGGACCCAGCACGAAGGGGCGGTTGTGGCGGTCGGTCAGGCGGCACAGCTCGGGGCCATACTGCTCCCAGCGGCCAGACTCTTCCCACAGCTCGGCGGGTTGTACCACCGGCATGGAGACCTCGATGGCCCCTGCATTATTCATCTCTTCGCGCACAATATTTTCCACCTTGTGCAGCACCCGCAAGCCGGTCGGCAGCCAGTTGTAGAGGCCGGAGGCCAGTTTACGGATCATGCCGGCACGCAGCATCAGCTGGTGGCTGATCACCTCGGCATCGGAGGGGGTTTCCTTGAGGGTAGAGAGCAGGTATTGGCTGGTACGCATGGATATCGGATCCTTGGCTAATGCCGGATGTGCGGCGAAGAGAACTTAAGTGGGGCGAAATTCTAACAGGCCGCCGGAGCGAACTTAAGGGGAAAATTATCACCGATAGAAAAGTAAGCCGTCAGATCCGGTTGAAGGAGGCCTAGCACTGCCTCGGTGACTGTGGGGCGGCCGTGGCTAGCCTGTGATGCGGCCGTTTTATGATATGCTGGCGGCGGGCTCATCATCAGGATTGCGAAGTCATGAACTATCCAGTCGATATTCATAGTCATACTGTTGCCAGTACCCACGCTTATAGCACCATCCACGATTATATTGCCGAGGCCAAGCGTCGCGGCATTACCCTGTTTGCCACGACCGATCATGGCCCCGAGATGGCGGATGCTCCGCACTTCTGGCACTTCATCAACCTGCGTGTCTTGCCGCGGATTGTCGATGGTGTCGGTATCCTGCGCGGTATCGAGGCCAACATCAAAAATGTGTTTGGCGAGATCGATTGCAGCCAACGGATGCGCGAGGGGCTCGACATCATACTGGCCGGTTTTCACGAGCCAGTGTATGGCCCGAGCGATCGGGAGACTCATACCCGGGCTCTGATCAACACCATCCGCAGTGGCAAGGTCGACGTGATTACCCACCCGGGGAATCCGGCCTATCCCATTGATGTGCAGGCTGTAGTGGCTGCCGCCGCCGAGCATGGTGTCGCCCTCGAGGTCAATAACTCCTCCTTGTGTCACTCCCGAGCCGGCAGTCACGCCAACTGCCTGGCGATCGTCGAGGCCGCCCGGGATCTTGGGGCTACCTTGGTACTGGGCTCCGATGCCCATGTCGCCTTTAGCCTGGGTGATTTTTCTCTGGCACAGCAGTTGATCGAGCAAGCTCAATTTCCGGCTGAGCGGCTATTGAACGGCTCGCCACGTCAGTTGCTCGATTTTCTGGTGGCGCGTGGGCACCCGCCAATTCCCGAGCTGGTATCTTGGTAACAACTCTGAGGCAGGCTTGAACGATGAAAAAAAAGTGGTTGTTCGGGGTGTTCTGGTTCTCGTTATTGCTGGTGCTGACATTCGGCATTCGCCAACTGGCCAACTATCAACAACAATCCCATCTGACCCAGATGAAGGTCGCTCCGGCCGTGTTGCAACATATGGATAGCCTCGTTGTCCCGGAAACCCCACAGCACCAGGCTGATGATTGGCGGGGCAAGACAGGGCTCTCCAGTGCCGTCGAAATACAATTTATGGATTTCCTGCATCTGAAATTTGGGGAATCCAAGGATGACCCGGCGGCACTGGAGCCTGAGGATCTGGTCTACCTCGGTGCCTTTGATCAGGATGAGGGGGCTGTTCGTTACTGGTTATTGCCGGTTGGCTATGGTGACCTGTATGGCACAGTCGCACTGGTGGATGGTTCGACGCCTGTGTTTGGTGTGGCCTCATCGCCGCCAATTGATGAGGAGGCCCTTTCGGCATCATCGGGGGATGAAGGCCAGCCCATGGAGCCGGATCTGGCGAGCGATGATGAAGAAAACCCGTTGGATACGCTTCCCTAACTATCTGTTCTTAATTCTGTTCCATCGACAGGGAAGCACACGCTGACACGCCGTGAACCCATCCATGGGGGCTCCGCCGTACCATCCCTGGCGCCGATGGTCAGCTTAGTGCTACCTAAGTCGCTGTGATGGGTGAGCTGCTATTTGGAAGCCATTTAGGGTAAACGAACGCCTTGATTAGTCATCAAAAAGGTCTCTTTAGAGACCTTTTTGCATCGCCGATAGCTATGCGTGTGTAAAGGCGTCTGCCCTGTGGTTGCTGGGGCAGGCTACTTAGCGGATCTGCTCATCAATAGTGGCCTGCTGGGCGCTGGCGGCACTCTGGAGCACCTGCTCGAGCTGTTTGGCCTTCTCGAGCGCCTGAGTCTGGCTTTGCAACAGGGTGGACTCTTGGGGCTGCTCCTTCGGTGGAGATGGTTCACTCGGTGGTGTGCAGCCGCACAGAATGAGTAGTGTCAGGAGTGACATCGGTCGTGTGAGGTTATGACTCGGGATCAGGATGTTGGCGCGCATGGTCGGCTCCTTGGCTTATGCCGGACTCGTGAGGTGGCCCAGTGTGCAGCAGCTCTCAGACCGGATCCAGTGCTATGACTCGATTGATTCCATTTTTGACCAGCCAGCGCACATTGAACTCATGCAGATGGACGCCGTACTCTCGCTCATCGTCACTCTGCTTCCGGTAGGCAGGGCGAGGATCCTGGGCCAGCACCTCCGCGATGAAGGCTCGCAACTCCGGATAGTGATGCTGTGCCCGCTGGATGGCCAGCTCGGCCTCGGGCGAGAACTCGACAGCCATCGGGCTGGGGGCATCCGGAGCAAAACCACCGCGGGCCTCCGGGTGGCTGTCGGCATAGGGGACATAGGGTTTGATATCGAGGATGGGGGTGCCATCGACCAGATCCACACCGGATAACTCCAGCCACAGACGAGAGCCCTGCTGCTGGACTCCGAGCAATTGAACGACCGATAACCCCAGGCCATTCGGGCGAAACGGGCTGCGACTGGCGAAGACGCCGACGCGCTCGTTACCACCCAGCCGTGGCGGCCGCACTGTCGGATGCCACCCCTGGTCGGCACATTCGTGAAATTGAAAGATGAGCCACAGGTGGCTGAACTGTTCGATATCGCGCAGGGTTTGCGGATCGTTACAGGGGGGTAGCAGTTCGAGTCGGGCTCGAGCGCTGGGCACCAGACCGGGTTGACGGGGAACGGCGAACTTCTCCTTGTACGGGGAGTGCAGTATGCCGATCGGCTGCAGGCTCAGCGTGGTTGGCATCGCTTATTTTGGCTCGGCAACCTTGAGTGCCTGACCATAGCAGGTGATGCTAGCCTGGCAACCCGGAGTCTGCTGCAATTCTATGCACTTGGAGATGAGCAGGCCATTGCCGCCCATGTCAGCCGTGCGGATACGCGCCTCGGTCCGGGCATCCCCGATCACGGGTACCGGCTGATGCTCATCTTCCTGGCAGGAGATCCCCTCGACGGTCCCCAGGATCTGGTAGTCGAGCGTGGCCAGTTGTTCCTGATCGACCAGGGCCACGGAACCCGGCTTGAAATATTCGGTGAAGTTCTCTTTGTCCAGGTTGGTATGAAAACTGTAGCCGCTGCACCCGGTGATCAGGATTGCCGCCAGCAGGTAAGAAAATTTCATCACGAGTCCATAGGCTTGCTTGAAGAGGCCGCCATTATAGGCGTTTGTCATTGCGCTCACCAGCCACTGTGCGCGCAAGGGTGACTAGGGTTGCAATCGTCGGTGCAGGCTCTGGTATCCAGGATGAGTTGCCAGCAGTTCGGCATGGCTGCCACAAGCCGCGATCTGGCCGTTTTCCAGCATGGCGATTCGATCCAGCTGCTCCAGCCCACTGAGCTTGTGGGTGATCATCAACAGACTCTTCCCCTTGGCGTGGGCAAAGATCAGCGCCAGCATGGCCTGCTCAGTCGCCGGATCAAGCCCTTCGGTTGCCTCATCGAGCAACAGGAGCGGCCCGTCATGCAGCAGAGCCCGAGCCAACCCCAGGCGTCGCTGTTCACCACCTGAGAGTGGGCGCCCACCGTCACCCAACCACTGAGCTAGCCCTGCAGCTGGCTCAGTCACCAGCCCCTGCAACCCGACCTTATGCAGTACCGCCAGCAGCTCCTCATCACTGGCCTGGGGTTTGGCCAGACGCAGGTTGTCGGCCAACGTTGCCGAGAAGATGTGAACCCGCTGGCTGACGACGGCCATGCTGGCGCGCAGGCTGGCTTCATCCAGGGTGGCCAGCTCCTGGCCATCGAGCAGCAGAGTGCCTGCGTTGGCGCTCCACTCCCGGGTGATGAGTCCGAGCAGGGTCGATTTGCCGCAGCCGGTTGGCCCGATCAGCGCCATCTTCTCGCCAGCCTTGAGCTGCAGTGTGATTCCGTTTAATACCGGCGGCTGTCCGGGATATGCAAAACAGACCTCTTGCAGGCTCAGGGTCACAGCTTGCT